>VGZX01000001.1 GCA_016872415.1 SAR202 cluster bacterium
TCGACCATGAAATGAACCTACAGGAGGCGGTGGAGGCCCCCCGCCTCTGGTCCAACGGGCCCGTCACGCTCATCGAATCGATGGTCGAGCCGAGCGTCATCGCGGAACTGGAGTCGATGGGGCATCGCCTGCAACGCGTGCAGGCGGTGGCGGGCGGCATGAACGGCGTGCAAGTGGACGAGGCGACCGGGTTGCTCATGGGCGCGGCATGCTGGCGCGGCGACGGCTCGCCGGTCGGGCTCAGCGGCGGGTTCGCCAACCGGTCGAAGTGGCTCGACGACTAACGCGCCTTGGGCAAGGGCTCGTTTGGACGTGATGCTCGACCGACGAAGGAGGAGGCGCCGTCGCGCGACGGCGCCTCCCCGCGTCCAACGGTTGGAGCGATGGATGCTAGGCGGGCACCGCCGCCGTGTCGAGCCGCTTGATTTGGTCCTCAGTAAGTGTGATGCCGACCGCTTCGCAGTTTTCCCGCACCTGTTCTGGGCGGCTGGTCCCCGCGATGACGGAGCCGATGGCGGGCTTCGACAGCGCCCATGCGATGGTCACCTGCGCCGGCGTCTTGCCGGCCTCGCGCGATACTTGCTCGAGGCGCTCGATGATGCTGGGCGTCTCCTCGCGCAGGAAGCGGTCCTTCATGCGCTGCGCCGTTTGGGCGTTCGCGGCGAAGCGGCTGCCTTGCGGCGCCTCGCCCTGCTTGTATTTGCCGGTGAGGATGCCCGCCTGCAGCACCCAATAAGGCGTGACGATGAGCCCCATTTCCGATGCCATCGGCAGGATGTCGTTCTCGGGGCCACGCTTCGTGAAGCTGTATTCGATCTGCACCGATCGGACGGGGTCGAAGCCGTAGCGCGAGGCGACCCAAAGGGCCCGGACCACTTGCCACGCCGCGAAGTTGGACACGCCGACATAACGGATCTTGCCCTGGCGGACGAGGTCGTCCATCGTCCGCAGCGTTTCCGCGATGTGGGTGGTCGCGTCCCAGTTGTGAATGATGTACAGGTCGATGTAGTCGGTCTGCAGGCGGCGTAGGCTGGCCTCGATGCTGTCCATCAGGTGCTTGCGGCTGTTGCCCTTGTCGTTGGGCCCTTGGCCCATGGGCGCGTTGAACTTGGTCGCCAGCACGGCCTGGCCGCGGCGACCCTTCAGCGCCTTGCCCATGATCTCTTCCGACTTGCCGCCGCCGTAGACGTCGGCCTCGTCGATGAAGTTGCCCCCGGCGTCGAGGAATGCGTGGACGAGCTCGATGCTGCGTTGCTCGTCCACGTAGCCGCCCAGCATGTTGGTGCCGAGGGCGAGACGGGAGATCTTGACTCCGGCGGTTCCGAGGTTCACGTATTGCATGGTGGGCGCTCCTTGGCGAGGCATCGCGCGAAGGTGGCGCGACGGTGCGGATGACGGCATCATCACACGAGGTCGCGGCGATGTCCATGCGCGCCTCAGTAATGATATCGAATCTCAGTATCGTGTCGGCGAGACCGCGTTGACACTGGCTTGCCGGTGTGATTGAATGCCGCTATCGGTTCTCCATGACAACATTCGGACGCACCGGGCGTCCGCTTTCTCTCATCTATGAACTGATATTATGTCTCACCAAGGAACCATCATGCGACACCGCCGACACCTTCCGTTTCGTCTCCCACTGCTTGCCATTTTCGCGGCGGCCGCCATCGCGCTCGTCTCCGCGTGCGCGAGTGGAGCAACCGCGACGCCCTCCGGTTCGCAAGCCGCCAAGCTCGAGGTCGCGGCATCGTTCTACCCGCTGGAATACTTGGCGCGACGCGTCGGCGGCGACCGAGTCACCGTGCGGACGCTCGTGCCTGTCGGCGTGGAGCCGCACGACTGGGAGCCGACCGCTCGCGACATCGTCGACCTGCGCGCCGCCGACCTGCTCGTGTATAACGGCCTTGGCTTCGAGGAATGGGTGGACCGCGCCATGGAATCGATCGGCGCCGACGGCCCGGTGGCGCTCGATGCGTCCGCCAACATCCGGGCCCGCGAGGAAGCCAGGGCGCCGGAGGAGGCGGAGGACGACCACGCCGACGACCACGCCGACGACCACGCCGACGACCACGGCCCGGTCGATCCGCATGTTTGGCTCGACCCCATTCGCTATGGCGAGCAGGCGGAGGCGATCGCAGCGGCGTTGAGCGAGCTGGACCCGGCGAACGCCGGCGTCTACGAGTCGAACCTACACGATCTCCTCCGCGATCTCACGGCGCTGGACACGGAGTTCAGCCGTGGGCTCACGGGGTGCCAGCGCCAAGTGATCGTCACGGCGCACGACGCGTTCGGTTACCTGGTCGAGCGCTATGGGTTGGAGGAGCTGTCCATAGCCGGCATCGCGCCCGATGCGGAGCCGAGCCCGGCGCGGCTCGCCGTGCTGGCCGACCAAGTCCGCGCGGCGGGCGTCAAGTACGTCTTCTTCGAGGAGCTGGTCAGCGCGCGCTTGGCGCGGACGCTGGCCGAGGAGGTTGGCGCTCGCACCTTGGTTTTGAATCCGATCGAGGGGCTCACGGCCGGGCAAGCGGCCGCCGGCGAGGACTACTTCACGTTGATGCGGCAGAACTTGACCAACCTGCGCCTGGCGTTGGAGTGCACGTAAGCGTCGCCGCGGGGTTCCCCGATCCGGCAACGGCGCGATGGCGCGCCTGGTATGATTGGGAATCCATGGACGCCGCTCACATACGCAACTTCTGCATCATCGCCCATATCGACCACGGCAAGTCCACGCTCGCCGACCGCATGCTGGAGATCACCGGCACGGTGGCCGCGCGTGACATGCAAGAGCAGTTGCTCGACTCCAACCCCATCGAGCGCGAGCGCGGCATCACCATCAAGGCGCAGGCCGTGCGGATGGCGTTCACGCACACCGATGGCGACGAGTACGAACTGAACCTGATCGACACGCCGGGCCACGTCGACTTCGGCTACGAAGTGTCGCGCAGCCTGGCCGCTTGCGAGGGCGCCGTCCTCGTCGTCGACGCGACGCAGGGCATCCAGGCGCAGACGCTCGCGAACGTCTACCTCGCGCTGGAGCACGACCTCACCATCATTCCGGTGGTGAACAAGATCGACCTGCCGCAGTCGGACCAGGAGCGCGTCAAGGCCGAGTTGAAGCAGGCATTCGGCTTCAAGCCGGAAGAGGTGCTGTACGTGTCCGGCAAGGTCGGCACCGGCGTCAAGGAGTTGTTGCACGAGATCATCAACCGGGTGCAGCAGCCAGCGGCGCGGCCCGACAAGCCGTTGCGGGCACTCATCTTCGACTCGAAATACGACTCCTACAAGGGCGTCATGGCCTACGTCCGCGTGTTCGACGGCGTGGTGCGCGGCACCGACCGCATCCGCATGATGGCGACCAACTCCATGGCCGACGTGCTGGAAGTCGGCGTGTTCCGGCCGACGATGGCGAAGGTGGACGAGCTTGCCGCCGGCGAAGTGGGCTACATCGCCACCGGCTTGAAAAGCGTGGGCGAGTGCCGTGTCGGCGACACGATCACGCTCTACCGCGGCGGCGCCGACGAGGCGTTGCCGGGCTACGGCGCGCGCAAGCCGATGGTCTTCGCGGGCATGTACCCTTCGGAGGGTAACGAGTTCCACGAGCTGCGCGAGGCGTTGGAGCGGCTGCAGATGAACGACGCCTCGCTGGTGTTCGAGCCGGAGCAAAGCGCGGCGCTTGGACCCGGCTTCCGCTGCGGCTTCCTGGGCCTGCTGCACATGGAGATCGTGCAAGAGCGCCTGGAGCGGGAATTCGGAATGGACCTGGTGGTCACGGCGCCTAGCGTCGTCTACCGGGTCGTGATGAACGACAACTCCGTGCGCGAGATCGCCCGGCCAACCGACCTGCCGTCCGGCGGTGAATACCAACGCGTCGAGGAGCCGTGGCTCCGCATCAGCATCCTCACGCCGTCGCGCTTCCTGGGGCCGATGATGGACCTCATCAGCTCCAAGCGGGGCGAGTTCAAGAAGACGGAATACCTCGACTCGGCGGTCGTGAAGCAGGGCGACCCGGACAGCCTGCCGTCCAGCGATCCGCGGGTGCTGCTGGAGGCGGACGTGCCGATGTCGGAGGTGCTGGTCGATTTCTACGACCAGCTCAAGACGCGCAGCAGGGGCTATGCGTCGCTCGACTACACCGTGGGCGAGTACCGCGAGGCCCCGCTGGTGCGGCTGGACGTGCTGGTGAACAACCAGCCGGTGGATGCGCTGAGCCTCATCACGCACAAGGACAATGCGTTCTCTCAGGGCAGGACGCTGGTGGAGAGGCTACGGACGCTGATTCCGCGCCAGCTGTTCGAGGTGCCGATTCAGGCGGCCATCGGCGGGCGCATCATCGCGCGCGAGACGATCAAGTCGATGGGCAAGAACGTGCTGGCGAAGTGCTACGGCGGCGACGTGACGCGCAAGCGCAAGCTGCTGGAGAAGCAGGCCGAGGGCAAGAAGCGCATGAAGCGCATCGGCCGCGTCGAGGTGCCGCAGGAAGCGTTCCTCGCCGTGCTGAAGATGGACAAGTAGTCACCCACGCGGCGCCGGCGCGAGTGTGATAGCCGTGGTGGTTACGCCATAGGGCGGCAGCAATTCGGCGGCGCGGTCGCCCAGACCGCTACCCTGTTGGCTGGCCCAGTTTCGCGTTCAGCCCCGCCAGCCACGCCTTGACGCGGTCGCGCATGTCGGGCCGCTCCAGCGCCAGCTCGACCGAGGCTTGCAGCAGGCCCAGCGGCGTGCCGCAGTCGTAGCGCGTGCCGTTGAACTTGTAGGCGTGGACGCCGCTGCCCTTGGCGAGGATCTGGATGGCGTCGGTGAGTTGCAACTCGCCGATGGCGCCCTCCGTGATCCGCTCCAGCGCCGCGAATATCTCCGGCGAGAAGATGTATTGGCTGACGATGGCGAGGTTCGACGGCGCCTTGTCGCGCGGCGGCTTCTCGACCACCTCGCGCAGCCGCCACTCCCGCTCGCCCACCTGCTCGCCCGCGACGACGCCGTACGACGACACCTGCTCCATCGGCACCTCTTGAACGGCGATGACGCTACCGCGACGGCCGTAGACGTCGATGAGCTGCCGGGTGACCGACGGCGCCGGGCCGACGATGATGTCGTCAGGCAGGAAGACGACGAACGGGTTGTCGCCGACGGCCTCCTTGGCGCAGAGCACGGCATGGCCGAGGCCGCGCTGCTCCTTCTGGCGGACCGTGACGATGTCGGCCATGCGGGAGATGCGGCGCACCTCGTCCAGTTTCGCGTGCTTGCGGCGCTCCAGCGTCGCCTCCAGGTCGGGCGCGATGTCGAAGTAATCCTCCATCGGCGTCTTGCCGCGCGAGGTCACCAGCACGATGCGGTCGATGCCGGCGTCCAGCGCCTGCTCGATCGTGTATTGGATGGCGGGCCGGTCGACGATGGGCAGCATCTCCTTCGGAATGGCCTTGGAGATGGGCAGGAAGCGGGTGCCGAAGCCAGCGGCGGGTATGACGGCGGTTCGCACATTTGTCATGCCTGCGAGTCTACCAGCGCCGAGGGAGCCGTGAAAGACGCGGAAACGCGGACGGCACCGTTGTTCACCGACTGTTCACGAGGACGATGGCGCGCGTCTCGTCGCGGCGACGCGCGCTTGTGCGGCGCCGGGCCGGGCTGGTACGATGGTCGACGGTCGTGCTAGACGGGGAGTTAGCGGTGCCCTGCACCCGAAATCCGCTTTAGCGGGGTTGAACTCCCTCCCGAGGGTTGGCCTCAGCACCTCTGGCTCGGGCGTCGCGGTGAGAGCCGGGCCCTGCGCGGCGGCGGCCCGTGAACCCCGTCAGGTCCGGAAGGAAGCAGCGGTAAGCGGTGTCCACCGGGTGCCGCAGATCAGCCTGGTTTGAGCGGCGCCCAATGGGACAAGTGCTGGTCTCCAGCTCGACGGAGGGTGCACGGCCACTCGATCGGCAAGCGTTGCGCCTCGCTCTCATTGGAGCGGGGCGCCGTCGTTTTCGGCCGCGGCACGGAGGGCGACGCGCAAGACCGGCGCCAACGCTTGCTGTCGCCCCGCGCCACGGCCCCATCGCGCGTTCCACCGTGGCGGGGACGGCGGGCGCGTTCGATGGCCCATCGCGACCGCCATCGTCCGCCGAGGATTGGAGCAAGCGGCCGATTGAAGCAGCAACCGCGATCCACCAGCCGTGACCGCGCCGGCGCTCCGAGAAAGTCGCTGGGGCAGCACTTCCTCACCGACCGCAACCTGTTGGGCGCCATCGCCGATGCCGCCGGCGTGGGCCCCGGCGACACGGTCATCGAGGTAGGGCCGGGGCGCGGAGCATTGACGGAGGTGCTGGCCGCGCGGGCCGCGCGGGTGATCGCCTTGGAGCTGGACGAGGCCTTGGCCGGCGCGCTGCGCGATGCCATGCCACCGAACGTGACGGTGGTGCACGCCGACGCTCGCCAGGCGGAGCCGAGCGTGCTGCTCGACGGGTGCCGGGCCTACAAGCTCGCCGGCAATTTGCCCTATTACGCCGCGATGCCGATTTTGCGCCGCTTCTTGGAAGGCGAGTGCCCGCCCACGCATGCCGCCGTGCTGGTGCAGCGCGAGGTGGCGCAGGAGATGTGCGCGAGGCCGGGCGACATGTCGCTGCTATCGCTGGCGGTGCAGATCCGGGCCACCGCGCGCGTCGTGCGGTTGGTGCGGCCGGGGGCGTTCAACCCGCCGCCGAAGGTGACGTCGGCCGTTGTGGCGTTGGAGGTGCGTGGCAAGCCGGTCGATGGCATCGACGATCCCGACGCTTTCTTCGTGCTCGCCCGCGCGGCGTTCAGCGCCCGGCGCAAGCAGCTGCGAAACGCGCTATCGCAGGGCTTGGGCATACCCGGCGCCGACGCCGATGCGCTGTTGCGGTCGGCCGGCATCGAGCAGTCGCGCCGCGCCGAAACGCTGTCGTGGCCCGAGTGGGTGGCGCTGTACCGGGCTTGGCGCGCTCGCTAGAATCGGCGGGCCGTGCCCACCGCTTCACCGCCGCGACTCCATGCGTTCGCGAAAATCAACCTCACGCTTGAGGTGCTGGGCAAACGCGCCGACGGCTACCACGAGGTGCGGACGATCCTCCAGACGGTCGACCTCGCCGACACGTTGACATTCGAGGACGCCGAGGCGGTGTCGCTGCGCGTGTCGCCGAAGGGAGCGGCGCCCGTCGAGGGCAACCTCGTCCTCAGGGCGGCGGGCCTGCTTCAAGCCGCCGCCGGCGCGAGACGGGGCGGGCGCATCGTGCTACGGAAGCGCATCCCGCCGGCGGCCGGTCTTGGCGGTGGCAGCAGCGACGCGGCGACGGCGTTGCTCGGCCTGCGCGCCCTGTGGCGGCCAAACCTGGGCGACGACGCGCTCAGGAACATCGCGGCGAGACTCGGCAGCGACGTGCCCTTTTTCCTCGTGGGCGGCACCGCGCTCGGCGAGGGTAGGGGTGACGCCGTGACACCGCTGCCCGCGCCGGTGGAGCGTTGGGCCGTGCTGATCGCCGTCGGCTCGACGGACGACCACAAGACGGCGACCCTCTATGGCCTGTTGCGGCCCGAGCATTGGTCGCCCGATGCCCCGCGCACGGCCGAGGCGCGCCGGCGGCTGGAAAAGGGAGAGCCGTTGCGCGGCACGCTGTTCAACGCCTTCGACGCGGTCGTGCCGCAAGCGTATCCAGCGCACGAGCGGGTGTTGGTGGCGGCGCATGATGCCGGCCTGCGCGATGTCCACCTGGCTGGAGCCGGACCCTCGCTGTTCGCGTTGACGCCCGGCCGCGGCGAGGCACGGTCGGCCGCGTCGTGGCTGCGCCGCAAGGGTTGGGCGGCGCGCGCCGTTAGGTTGGTGGGGCCGCGGGAGAACTCCGGCATGTCGTCGTGAGGACGTGGCCTCGCGCCGCCGCAAGTCGTCATTGTCAGGCGAACGGGAGTGACCATGACAGCCGCGGCTCGGTGACGAGGCACTGCCGCGCCGGCGAACAGGGAGGGGCTACTTGCCGGGCGCGCGGATCGCCGGGTTGTTCTTCTCGATCCACTCGTTCAGCTCGGCATTGATCGGGAAGAAGCCGTTACGCACCTGGCCCGACTGCGCCTGCTGCAGCGCGCGCTTCATCATGTCGAGCGGCGGCTGAGGCGTGTAGCTCTCGTAGTAATAGCCGGAAGGCACCCGGAGCTTCTTTATCAGCGTTGGCTTGCCAACGTAATAGCTGATGGCGATGTCCGGCGTGATCTTGTCGAGGTGCTCATTCCACTTTTCGAACTCGATGTATTCGTTCGTGTAGTGGCTGTAGACCTTCGCCATGGCCGGATGCCTCCTCCAAACGCCGAAGGACTGTGCTTGGGCGACCTATTTATAGCGGATTCGCCACTGTTTCGCCACCCGCGCTCCATGACGTCTCAGACGTCTCAAGCCGCTCCGTTGCGTGACACGGAGTCGTTGCACTCGGCCGTGGCATTGCGTACCGTTCAAGTGAAGGACCTATGCAGCTCTCCACAACGCGCTCCATTTTCCGTGTCCACCCGCTCGACGCGCCGGTCGTGGCGCTTGCCGCCGACGCGGGCGGAACGCGGGTGGCCGCCGTGAAATTCCACGGCGCCAACGTGATCGACCGCCTCCCCGCCGACGCCTCGGCTCGCGCGCTGGTCGAATTCTGCGGCGATGCCCCCATCACCGGATATCGGCTCGCGGAAACGCTGGCGGCGTTGGCGGCACGGGGCGCGGCGCCGGCGGGTAGCTCGTGGGAACTGCGCGAGCTTACCGAGCTGTTGCTGCCGGCGTTGGCGGATGCTTCCCCTGAGGCTGTCGACGTCGCAGTATCCGTCCCCAGCGCGCAACGCGGGCAGGTGCTCGCCGCGGCTGTCGATCACGCTTGCCACGTCTACGGCGCGCTCGTGGCCCACGCCCGCGCAATGCCCGGCGGGCTGCTGCGGCGGCTGGCGGCGCTCGCCAGGCAAGCGCAGAGCCCCCTGGCCGACCTGTTCGCCGGCCTAGCCGACGTCGCGACCACGGCGGGCGCGGTGTCGGGCGTCGACCGGCGAGCCCTGGCCGCCCGGCTGGAGCGTCCGCTCCCCATCGGCGCGCCGAATACCGTGCCACGGCCGCTCGACCCGGAGGAGATTTCCCGCCTGCTGTCGGCCTCCGGCCCATTCGCGCGGCGCTTCCCGCGTTTCGAGGCGCGCCCGGAGCAGCTGGCGATGGCGCGCGCCGTCGCCGACGCGCTCGGCTCGGCGGAACGCCAGGGCGAGGTGCGCCACCTCGTGGTGGAAGGCGGCACCGGCATCGGCAAGTCGGTGGCCTACCTCTTGCCATCCGTGCTGTTCGCATTGCGTAACAACGCACGCGTCGTCGTGTCCACGAACACCATTAGCCTCCAAGAACAGCTCATGCGGAAGGACATACCGCACGTGCTGGCGACGCTGGAAGGCGTGCCCGGCATCGACATCTCGAAGTTTCGCGTGGCGCAGATGAAGGGCAAGGCCAACTACCTATGCCTGCGCCGCTGGGAGGCGCTGGCCGCGCAAGACGCCCTATCGCCCGACGAGGCACGCACCCTCGCGAAGACCCTGACGTGGCTGCAAGACACCCCAACCGGAGACCGGGCCGAGGTGCGGCTCCATGGGCGAGAGCTTGGAGTATGGGATCGGATGTCGGCGAACGGCTTCGGCACCTGCCCCGGTGCGCGCGAGGGCGCGTGTTTTTTACGGCACGCGCGAGACGAGGCCGCGGCGGCGCACTTGGTGATAGTCAATCACGCCTTGCTGCTGTCGGACCTCGTCACACAAGGCGGCGTGCTGCCCGAGTACGACTACCTCATCGTCGACGAAGCGCACAACTTGGAGGAGGAGGCGACCCGTCAGTTCGGATTCCACGTGGCCGAGGGCGCCGTTGGCGAGCTAGTGGACCGGCTCGCAGGCGTGGTTCATGGTGTCGCGGCCTCGGCTCGGGCGTCGGGTGTGGAGCCCCAGCGCATGGACCCGCTGCAGGCACGTCTTGACGAAGCGCAACTCGCGCTGCCCCGGATGCGCGAACGATGGACGGACCTGATGCGTGGGCTTGTCGCCTTCGCCGATGAGGCGCGCTCCGCCGACCGGAGCGAGGACGGCGACTTGCGTGTGACGACGGCGTTGCGCGCGCGGCCGGCGTGGTCGGAGTTGGAGATAGCCTGGGATAGCTTCAACTCCGCGACCATCGAGGCCGACACGCGGGCGCGGGCGCTCTTACGCGGCCTCGACGAATTCTCGAACGACAGCCTGGACGGCGTGGACGCGTTGAAGGGTAGCGTCGCCGAATGGTCGGCGGACACGGACGAGCTCCGCAAGCGCGTCGAGGGCTTCGTGTCCAAGGCCGACGAGCAGATGGTGTATTGGCTGGGGCACGGCGGCGGGCCGCTCACGTTGAACGGCGCGCCATTGGAGGTCGCGCCGCTGTTGTCGGCGGGGCTTTTCGCGGCGAAGCGCAGCGTGGTGCTGACGAGCGCGACCCTGGCAGTGCGCGGCGAGTTCGCCCACATCCGCGGGCGCCTCGGCGTCGAGGACCCGGCGGAGCTGTGCCTCGGCTCGCCGTTCGACTACAAGCGCGCTGCGCTGCTTTGCCTGCCGACCGGGCTCCCAGAACTTGCCGACCGGCGCCACTCCCAGGCGATTGGCGAGGCGATACGCGATTTGGCGGTGCTGGCCGGCGGGCGGACGTTGGCGCTGTTCACCTCGCACGCGGCGGTGCGGGCGACCGCGAGCGCATTGCGGGCTCCGCTGGCCGCGCGGGGCATCGGCGTGCTGGCGCAGGGCGTCGACGGCACTCCGCAACAACTGATCGCGCGGTTCCAGGCCAACCCCCGCGCCGTGCTCATCGGCACCGCGAGCTTCTGGGAGGGCGTTGACATCGGTAATGGCGCGGTGAAGGTGCTGGTCGTCGGCCGGTTGCCGTTCAACGTGCCGACGGAGCCGGTATTCGCCGCGCGGTCGGAGCAATACGAGCAGCCGTTCATGCAATACGCGGTGCCGCAGGCGGTGCTGCGCTTCAGGCAGGGGTTCGGCCGGCTGATACGCAGCAAGAACGACCACGGCGTCGTGGTGGTGTTGGACGGGCGCATCACCAGCAAGCCCTATGGCCGCTGGTTCTTGGCGTCGCTGCCGGGGCCCAGCGTGTTCACGGGCCCGCTGGCCGAGGTGCCGCGACGCGTCGGCGAGTGGCTGGAGCACGGGAGGGCCACGTAGCCTGCGGGGCCGTGGCTCGTCGGCGACGGCTGCACGATCCAGTGTCGGTGGGTCGGCAACCACGGCTTGCTCATGCGACTTCCGCGCAATGCCGCCGGTGGCGGTTGATCGGAAAGGCATGCGCTGGGACGACCTAGACGAGGACCCGAATATCGAAGGCCAGCTCGCCGGGCGCCGTTCCGGCGGATCGGCCTGAATGGACGTCACGCCATCGCATCGGTCAGCATCCCGCTCACGCAACCGCTCGACCTCGACACCACGCTCTACAGCGGCCAATGCTTCCGCTGGCGGAAGGACGAGGCCGGCCGTTGGCTGGGGGTCGTCGGCCCCGATATCGTTCGATTGTCGCTGGCGTCCGGTTGTCTAATCGTGGAGAGCGCGCCCACGCCTCCCGGCGACCTCATCGAGTCGCTTACGGCCTACCTGCGGCTCGACGACGATTTGCCGTCGATCCAACGGAGGCTGGCGCGCGATCCGCGCTGCCGCGACGGCATCCTGGCCTACCCCGGCATGCGGATCATGCGGCAAGAGCCGTGGGAGACATTGGCGGGCTTCATCCTCTCGTCCACGTCGAACATTCCGCGCATCGCCCGCACCATGGAGCTCATCGCGGAGTGCTTCGGCGAGCGGCTGACGCTCGACGGGGCCAGCCGTCGCACCTTCCCGCGCCCCGAGGTGCTGGCGGAGGCGGGCGAGGCGCGGCTGCGAGAGCTGGGCTGCGGCTTTCGGGCCCCATATCTGGCGGCGGCCGCCAGGGCCGTGGCCGACGGCACGCTGCCGCTGGTGAGGCTGCGTGGCGCGCCATACCAAGTGGCGCATGACGCGCTCGTGACCCTGCGCGGAGTGGGGGACAAGATCGCCGATTGCGTGATGCTGTTCTCGCTCGACCGGCCCGAGGCTTTCCCCGTCGATCGATGGGTGCTGCGGGTGCTGGTGGACTGGTACGACCTCGACCCCAAGATCGACTACGCCGCGGCGCGGCAATGGGCCTGGAACCGTTTCGGGCAGCACGCCGGCTATGCCAATCAATACCTGTTTTGGCGCAAGCGCGAGGCAGGCCGAAACTCGTCGGCCAATGCCTCAATATCTTCGAAACGACGCTAGGCCCTCTTGTGCGACGGGGCAGCAGCGCATAGGCTTACGGCTACGCACACGGCGCGTGGGCGAACACCACGCGCGCAATGGAGGAGGGTGCCCATGACGATGGAAAAGACCCTGATCCGCCAGAACATCAGGAAGTGGGTGGACTCCGACCAGTGGCTGGTCGGACGCGAGATCTTCGTCAGCGAGGAGATCTACAAGCTGGAGATGGAACGTATCTTCGCTCGCGCTTGGCTGTTCGTCGGCCACGAGTCGCAGATTCCGAAGCCCGGCGACTACTTCGTCGGCCGCATGGGCGAGGAGTCCGTCATCATGACCCGTGACCGGCAGGACAAGATCCACGTCTTCCTCAACTCCTGCATGCACCGCGGCATGAAGGTCTGCCGCTACGACGAGGGCAACACCCCCGTCTTCACCTGCCCCTACCACGGCTGGAGTTTCGGCCTCGACGGCAAGCTCGTCGGGGTGCCCTACTTCAAGGAGGCCTACCACTCCGAGCTGAAGAAGGACGAATGGGGCTTGGTCGAGGCGCGCATGTTTAACTACAAGGGCACCATCTGGGCGTGCTGGGACAAGACCGCGCCCGATTTCATGGAATACCTCGGCAGCATGGCCTTCTACATGGACGACGTACTTGATGGCCGTGACGGCACGCCCGGTGGCTCGGAGGTCGTCGGCGGCGTGCAGAAGTGGATCACGCCGGCTAACTGGAAGTTCGGTGCCGAGAACCGCGCCGGCGACGGCTATCACAACGTGTCACACCGGTCTGTCGACCTCGTCGGCATCGGCCCGAGCGCCGGCCAAGGCCGCCGCGACAACGAGATAGTGAAGCAGCGCCGGCTGACCGCCACGCTGCCCAACGGCCACGCGATGATGTTCGGCCAGCAGATGGAGGACGTGCCCTGGATCCCAACGTTCCAGAGCAATCCCGTGGTGGCGGAGTGGGCGCGCCACACCTACGAGGAGCGGAAGAAGAACCTGGGCGACCGCGCCCGCGTGATGGGCAGCGGCGGCAACGTGTTCCCGAACATGTCGTTCTGGTGCCGCCAGCCGCGCCGCGTCGCCGTGTGGCACCCCGCGGGCAACGCGTTGCGCTCCGAGTATTGGAGCTGGGCGCTGGTGGACAAGACGGCCCCGCAGGAATACAAGGACCTGATGCGGCACTATGCCATGCGCTATTCAGGCCCGGCCGGCATGACCGAGCAGGACGACATGGAGAACTGGAACTACGCCACGGCAGCGAGCAAGGGCACCATCGCCAAGCGCCACCCCTACAACTACCAAATCGGCCGGGGGCACCAGTTCACCGACCCCACCATGCCGGGGTTGCTGGTGCAGGGCGTTGCCGAGCAGAACCAAATGGGCATGTACAACTTCTGGGCCGAGCTCATGATGTATGACACCTGGGACGAGCTCATGGATGCCCGCAAGAAGCAGTCGAAGCCGTAAGCCCGGTTCACCGCGATTCGAAAGGAGGCCGGCCCACCTGGGCCGGCCTCCCCTTTTTCGTGCCCGCTTCGTTCGCCCTGCCGGATAGCTACCGACTCGAATGAACGGGCACGGCCGCCGGCTGCGCCGGCTCCTTGGGTGGGGCCGCGAAGAACGTGAGCACCGCCCCGGCGGTGATGAGCACGGCGGAGATGGTGAAGATGGTGTTGTAGTTGCCGGTCGCGTCGAACGACAGCGCGGCGACCACGGGCCCGGCCGCGTTGAGCGCCATTTGCACGGGCGACGTGAGCCCACGCACCACGCCAATGGACTTGCGCCCGAAATAGTCGGCCCAGACGATGGCGTTGGCCGTCATGCTCATGCCGGAGGCAACGCCCAGCAACAGCCCAAAGCCGATCGCCATGGGCGCGTTGTGCGTGAACAGCAGCAGCACGATGCAGCCGGCCTCCCACGCGAAGGCGAACGCATAGACGTACCGCACATGGAAGCGCTCGACGAGGATGCCGCCGATGATCGAGGCCGGAATGCCGACCAGCGGGGAGATGGCGATGGATGCCGCCGCGACGCCCTCGGACAACCCTTGGTCCGTGAAGTACGTGAACCAGTGGAAGTTGACGCCGGTGATGACGAAGCTGTTGAGGCTGGTCGCGACCAGCAGCAGATAGAACGCGGGGTTTCGCAGCACTTGCCTGCCGTTCAGGTTGACCTCGATGCGCGGCCGGCGCTGCTTTTTCCGAGTGGTGCTCGATTGAAGCCGCGCCTGGTCGGGGTTGGCGTCGGCGCCGTCGGGCAGCAGGCCCATGTCCTCCGGGTTCCGGCGCATCAACAGCGCCGTCGGCAACAGCCCCGCCACCAGCGTGATCACGCCCATCGCGATCCAGGCGAGCCGCCACCCGGCGAACGTGCCGACCGACACGCCGATGAGCGCCGTGGCGAGGATGGGAAACGCGGTCTGCCCGGCGCGCTGCCCAATGTTCGCCAGCGCCGCGGCGCGTCCGCGCTGGGCGATGAACCATTTGGGGATGATGACGCCCACGGCGAGGAAGAAGATGGAGGTGAGCACGCCCCGGCCGATGACCTGAAGCACGAAGTGTTGCCAATACTCCTGCACGAAGCCCATGAGCAGGAAGGCGACGCCCAGCACGGCGGTGGCGACGCTGAGGATGACGCGTCCGCCGTAACGGTCGAGCAAGGGGCCCACCGCCAGTCCGCCAAGCCCGCCAAGTATGGTGCCGACCCCCATGGGGGCGCTGTATTGGCCTCGGCTCCAGCCGAACTCCTCGGTCATAGGGCCTTGGAGCACGCCGAGCACCGGATTGGTCTCGGTGCCGCTCGCGAAACGGAGTAAGGCCACCACCCCAACCACCACCCACCCATAGTAAATGCCGCTGAAAATGCCCTTGCGAGCGGTCGTGACTTGCATCAGTCCACCGTGAGAATGATCTTGCCGAAGTGCTCGGCGCGCTCCATGGCCTCGTGGGCGAGGCGCGCGTCACGCAGCGGATGGCGGGCGTGGATGGCCGGGCGGATCAGGCCGCGTTCGGCGGCGCCGACGATGTCCCGCAGCTCCGGCGTCGATCCCATGAACACTCCGAACAGGCTCAGCCGCTTCGCGAACAACAACCCCAGATGTAGCGTGACTTCGTATCCCGCCGTCACGCCGCACACTCCATAGCGGCCATGGGGGGCCAACAGAGCATACGCCGTTTCGAAGAACTGCGCTCCTGACGGGTCGATGACAAGGTCGACGCCGCGGCCCTTGGTGATCTCCTTCACGCGCTGCGTCATGTCCTCCGCCGCGTAATTGATGACATGGTCGGCGCCGAGGGCCAGCGCCGCGTCGGCCTTGGCGGGCGTGCTCGTCACGGCGATGCACTTGGCACCGACGAGGCGTTTCACCACCTGAATGGCCGCAGTGCCGACCCCGCTGGAGGCCGACAGCACCAGCGCGGTTTCGCTGGACGACATGCGGCCTTCGCGGACGACGATGGCGTGGGCCGGCAAGAACACCGTCGGCAGCGCGGCCGCCTGCTCGTAGCTCAATGAATCGGAAACGGGCACGACATTGGCCGCGGGCACCGCGACCAGCTCCGCGTACGAACCGGGGCGGTTCGTTCCGAGCATCGCGAGCGAAGTGCCATCGCCCAGGTAGGGGTTCACCACGACGCGCTGGCCGGCCCGCCAGCCGCTCGCGCCGGCATCCACAATGTCGCCCGCGCAGTCGCCGCCGAGGATATGCGGGAAGCGGTCGGCGGTGAGGCGGGTGCCGCGAATGCCGGCCCGCGTGTAAAGGTCCAACCGGTTGAGGGCGGCCGCGCGAACGCGCACCAGCACGTCGCCGACTTGCGGAACGGGGTCCGGCATCTCCATGAACGTGAGCACCGATGGGTCGCCGTGGCGCTGGATGATGGTGGCCTTCATTGGCGCATCGCTCGCAGGTGACGTTGGACGATGGCGACGGCGCCGGCGCGGGTGCGCGCGAGGCCGCTCCATTGCGCGTCGCGGACGATGGACAGCAGGCGGCCGACGGCTTGGCCCTGCGGCACGCCCAGCGCCATGATGTCGTCGCCCGTCAGTAGCGGCCGGGCCAAGCGGTGGCGCAGCACGCGGAGCAGCCGCCGGCGAAACGCGGGGTCGCTCGTGCTGGCGGCGGCGACGCGCACGGCGTCCGGCGGGACTCTCCCCAACGCGTCGCGAAGGCCGTCCACATGCGCGTCTCGACTGCTCCAGGCCAACACGACGCCGTCGACCAGCGTCCGCTGGTCGTTCGTGAGGGCGAACCGCTCCGCCACGGTGCCGACGTGCGATTCCTCGACGCCGTAGACGAGCGCCGCGAAGAGGGCATCGCCATGGAGGCCGTGGCGCTTGGCGCGCCGCAGCAGCGCGGGCGTTTCGTCGCGAGCCAGGGCCGGGTGCAGCGCCCCAAGCACGCCGAGGCGGTAGGTGTGCAGAACGGTGCCGGCGGCGTCGGCCTCGTCCAACGTGCGCCAGAACTCGTGATGGACGCGCGGCGGCGAGATGGTGCTCAGGTAGCCGAGGTCGCGGCGCAGCCATTCGGCGGTGCCGGACGCGGGCCGCAGCCGCATGCGGTGGGCGTATCGCGCCGCCCGAATGAGTCGCGTGGCATCGTCGCGAAAGCTGGCATCGTGCAGCGCGCGCAGGCGTCGCGCCAGCAGGTCGCGCCTGCCGCCAGTCACGTCCAGCAATTCGCCGAACCGGCCCGGCGCGAGGCAGGCGGCCATGGCGTTGATGCTGAAGTCACGACGCAGCGAGTCTTCCTCGATCGTGCCAGGCGCCACCAGCGGCAGCGCGCCGGGATGGGGGTAGTGCTCGGTGCGCGCCATGGCGATGTCCAGCTTGCGGCCTTCGATGACCGCCTTCGCCGTGCTGAACTGCGATGTCGCGACCACTTGGTCGTCCACGTCCGCCATGAGCGCGAGGGCGATCTCGGCGGCGGGACGCTCGGCCGTCAGGTCGATATCGCGGATCGGCAGGCCGAGCAGCGCGTCGCGCACGGGCCCGCCGACCAGCCAAAGCGTGAAGCCATGGCGTGTCGCGCGTTGGCCGAGCCGCCGCAGCAGGCGCGAGTCCTCCGGCGCGAGCGCGGCATCGAGCGGGACGGTGATGGACATGGCGTCCGGTGCCACCGGCGACTGGCGGTCGCATCCGGCGGCGGTTGAGTTGGCGCTATTATACGGGCGCGACGGCTTCATCTTCTGCCGTTTGACAGGCTTGACCGGCGCTATAGAATCGGTCTGAGCAGTCACGTAAAAGGAGGCGGCATGGCGACGCGGATTGCCGAAAAACTGAAGGCGGACGTGTATTTCGATTTCCATTGCCCGTTCGTATGGAATGCGCGCCAATGGCTGGACATGGTGAAGGAGGCCAATGGCGGCGAAGCCCCCGTCGAAATCACGTGGAAGCCGCTGTCGTTGAGTCAGATCAACCAGAAGGTTGGCCCGGACTACAAGGTCTGGGATGAGCCGGACGACAAGCTGCCGAGCGGCGTGTGGGCGTTGCGCGCGTGCGTGGCCGCCCAGCAGCAAGGCCAAGAGGCATTCGACCGCTTCATGCCGCTGTTGCTGAAGGTGCGCCACGTGGATCGCAAGGAGCTCAACGACCCCGATCTGCTGACCAGCGTCGCCGAGGAAGCCGGCCTCGATGGCGAGAAGTTCAAGAAGGCATTGCTCGACCGCTCCAGCCTCGACGAGGTGCGGAGGAGCCACGAGGAGGGCGTTTCCAAGGTCGGCGCGTTCGGAACGCCGACGTTCCTGTTCCCGAACGGCGCATCCGCGTTCCTCAAGATGATGAAGCCCGACACGAGCGACGAGGCGCTGCGGGCCTACGAGGCGCTCATCGCCATCATGGAGGGCGAGAAGTATATCGGCGAAGTGAAGCGGCCGCAGCCCCCGTGGCCGAAGGGCGTGTTCGCCTAGTGCCGCTTGATCAGACCAGGGGCGCTCCGAGCCATCGGGGCGCCCCTGCTGGCGCCCAAAGCATGACCGCGCGACGACGGCGCGCCCGCGCCAAGGCCGAGCCAACGAACGAGATCGAGCAGGCCCTTGGCGTCGCGTTCAAGGACAAGCGGCTGCCCCGGCAGGCGCTCATCCACAAGTCCTACCTCAATGAGCGTCCCGGCGAGCAGATCGAAAGTTACGAGCGACTCGAATACCTGGGGGACGCGTTCCTTGGATGGGTCGTGGCCGACGAGCTCTACCGTCGCTTTCCGGCGTTCGGCGAGGGGGACCTGACGCGCGCACGCGCGGCGCTGGTGCAGGGCGGGGCGCTCGCCAAGATCGCGCGCGACCTCCGCATTGGAGAGCGGCTGGTGCTGGGCCAAGGCGAGGAGAGCAGCGGCGGCCGCATGCGGCAGTCAAACCTGGCTGCGGCGGTCGAGGCGCTGCTGGGCGCCGTGCTGCTGGACCGTGGCCCGGCAGTTGCGCGCCGCCTCGTGCTGCGGTGGCTTGCCGAGCATATGGCCGCGCTGGGGGACGCCGGCGCCCCCCGCGACGCGAAAAGCGCCCTGCAAGAGCACACTCAGCGCGCCGGCATGCAGCTCCCGGTCTATGAGGTGCTTGACGAGCGTGGGCCGTCGCACGACCGCGAGTTCACCGTGCGCGTGCTGGTCGATGGCCGACCGCTGGGACAAGGGACCGGACGACGGAAATCCGCGGCGGAGCAGGCCGCCGCCGCCGCCGCGCTGAAGCGGCTCGAAGACTAGGGCCTTCGCGCGCGCGCCGCCGCCGCTGTTGCGTGTGGTACCATGGGGGCACCCTGCCGTCTCATCATGGTGAGCTTCACGTGGTTTTTCGCCTCTTCCGCCAGAAAGAAAAGACGCAACAGGCCCTTGCCAAGACTCGCCGGGGCTGGGGCGGCGGGCTGCTGGATATGTTCAGGCGCCACCGCGAGATCACCGACGAACTGTGGGATGAACTGGAAGAGGCGCTCGTCGCCGCCGACGTGGGCGTCGAAACGTCGTTGAACCTGGTGAAGTCGGTGCGGACCCGCGTGCGCGAGGAAGGCGCCCGGGACGACGACGACCTCGTCGAGATATTCAAGGAAGAGGTCACCTTCTTCCTTGAGGGCACGCCGGAGCAGGCCAAGGCTGCCTCCGCCGTCTGGCGGTGGTACGAGCAAGAGAACCTACCCGTCAAGCCCTTCGTACTGCTGGTAGTCGGCGTGAACGGTGTCGGCAAGACGACGAGCATCGCGAAGATGGCGAACCATTACGCCAAGATGGGCAAGAAGGTGGTCATCGGCGCCGGCGACACGTTTCGGGCGGCGGCGGTCGAGCAGCTGCGCGTCTGGGGCGACCGGCTGGGGGTCGACGTGATCGCCCATCAACAGGGCGCCGACCCCGCAGCGGTGGCATTCGACGCCTACCAGGCGGCCGTGGCCCGGGGCGCCGATGTGTTGATTTTCGATACAGCGGGCCGCCTGCACACGAAAGGCCCGCTCATCGAGGAGCTCCGCAAGGTGCATCGTGTTTTCGAGCGCCAATCGGCGGACCTCCCGCACCAAGTGTTGCTGGTGCTCGACGCGACGACCGGCCACAACGGCCTTGAGCAGGCGCGCGTGTTCAAGGAGGCCGTTGGCGTGGACGGCGTGTTCCTTGCCAAGCTCGACGGCACGGCGAAGGGTGGAATCGTCGTCGCGATCGCCCAGGAGCTGCGGCTCCCCGTGGTGTTCATCGGCACGGGCGAAGGCCTGGATGACCTCTCGCTGTTCAACACGGACGACTTTGTCGATGCGCTGTTCGGTGACCGCGAAGCAGCCGCCTAGGTGGCATTGGCAATAATGTTGGCAACGCCGTTGCTATGGCTCGTCGTCGTCGAGCTACTTGCGATAGTGGCGTTCCCGTTGGCGTTCCGTGCGTTTTCCCGGCTACCCGATCGTGGCTGGGCATTCAGCAAGCCCCTTGGCGTGTTGCTCACCGCCTACATCGCCTGGTTGATCGGCCTCACCCGTCTCGTGGAATCGTCGCGGTGGACCGCCTTCGCGGCGGCGTGCCTCGTCATCGCGCTCTCGGTGCTCGCCATGCAGACCGGCAGGGCCACCATCGACGAGATCCGGGCGTTCATCCGTGAGCGGTGGCGCACCATCGCCGCCACCGAGATCGTGTTCATCGCGGCGTTCGCGCTCGTCGTGCTGCTCCGGGCCAACGTGCCCGCGATCACGCACACCGAGCAGCCCATGGACTTCCTGTTCCTCAACGCCGCCGTGACGAGCCCGCACTATCCGCCGAACGACCCGTGGCTCGCCGGTCATCCGGTCTCCTACTACTACTTCGGCTATGTCATTGTCGGCACGGTCACGATGCTGACCAACACGGCGACGCCCGTGGCCTACAATCTGGGCCTCGCCCTCGCTGCCGCGCTGGCCGCGGTCGGCGTTTTTGGGCTGGTCGGAAACCTCGTGCGGTTGGCCCGCGGCTCGGAGGCGGCGGCGATGGTCGCCGGCGTGGGTGGCGTGTGGCTGCTGCTCGTCGCCAGCAATGCCGTGGGTGCGTTGGAGCTGGTGCGCGCGGCGGGCGCGGGAACGGAGCGATTTTGGAGCGGCGTCGGCATCGACGGACTCACGGCACCGAGCGGCCCGGCCAACGAATGGTATCCGGGCGAGGTCTGGTGGTGGTGGCGCGCGACCAGGGTGATCCCCGGCACCATCAACGAGTTTCCGGCCTTCAGCTTCCTGCTTGGCGACCTGCACCCGCACGTCATGTCCATTGGCTTCCTCGTGCTGGCGGCCGGCGTCGCGACGCAGGCCTACCTACAGCCGAGGCTGTTGGCATGGGCGTCGGCGCGAGCGTCGTGGCCGTTGCTGGCGGTCGCCGCCGTGTCGGTCGGAGCGCTGGCCGCGATCAACCTGTGGGACTTTCCGGTGGCCCTGCTGTTGGTGGCCGGCGCGCTGCTGCTGAACGCGGCGCGCCATGGACGCCAGGTCCAGTGGCGCCTCGCCAGGGCGTTGGTGCTCTCGGCATTACTGTTCGGGGTGAGCCTGGTGCTGTTCGCCTCCTTTTACGCGACGTTCGACGCGCAGGCGAAGGGCATGCTGCGGCTGACGGACATCAGCTCTCGCCCATTGCACCTGGCGGTGGTGTGGGGTCTGCCGGGGCTGCTTGCGCTGGGCCTGTTGGCGGCCGCGTCGCCGGCGGCGTTCGCCGTGCGTCCCCATGCCATGCGCCTGGGCATTGCCGCCGCCATCGGCTTCGCGCCGGCGCTGCTGTGGCTGCAGCCGCTCTGGGGCGCCGTGCTGTACCTCATCGCGATTGCCTTCTTCATCTTGCATCAAGCCGGCTACCGCATGAGGCGGTTCGACGAGATGTCGGTCGGCACGGGCACCGCCGTGCTCGCGTGGATCGTGGGGGCCGCCGTGGCCGGCGTGGTGCTCATTCAGGGCCTGGCGACGGCCGATGGCGACGGGTTCGGCGCGCTCACCCGGCTTCAAGTCGTGGTGCCGATGGGCATGGTCGTTTCGGCGGCCATCTTCACGGCCTGGTCGTTGGCGAAGGGCGCCGGCGAGCCGGCTTCATCACCCTTCGGCGCCGAGGCGCGCGAGGCGGAGCAGTTGGCGCCCGCCGACGGCGCGGTGCCCGCGTTGGGCGTGCTGGCCGTGGGCGCGTTGCTGATCATGGGCGCGGAGCTGTTTTGGGTGGTCGATGGGTTCGGCGGCGTCAACGCGGCGGTATTCCAGACGCGCGGCATCAACGGCTGGTTGACACTGCTGTGGGGCCTGCTCACCGATTCCGGCGTGCGCGATGCGGTGGGCGGCCTGATGAGCGGCACCAATCCGGACGGTGGCCCCCTGGGCGGCCTCCGTCGGATGAACACGGTGTTCAAGCTCTATTACCAGGCTTGGACGTTGTTGGCGGTGGTGGGTGGGTTCGCCGCGTGGTACGTCTGCTCGCGGTGCAGCTTCCGCACGCTGTCCGGCCGAGCCGGCTTCGTGGCGTGGAGCGCGTTGTTGGCCTTGGGGGCCGGCGCTCTTGGCTACTATGCGCTGGCCGGCGCCGAATCGAGGTACTCCGAGAGCAATGCCGCCTTGACGCTGGACGGGCAAGCGCATGTATGGTCGTCGGCTGCCCCGGAGGCTGAGGCCATCGCGTGGATACGCGGGAATGCTCCCCGCGATGCCGTGGTGGTCGAGGCGGCGGTGGTGCGCTGTGGCGACGCGTCGGGCTTTTGCAGCGACTGGACGGACGCGGGCCGGATCGCGTCGAGCACCGGCAGGCCTACCATTTTGGGATGGGAGCCGCACGAGCGCCAGTGGCGGGACGGTAGTCTGGTCGAGGGACGCGCCGAGGACGTGCGGGTGCTTTACTCGACGAATGACCACGCGACCGCCGCCGAGCTGCTGCGTCGATACCGCGTGCGCTATGTCGTGATCGGACCGCGCGAGCGAAGCTCCTACGGCACGGATGGCGTGGGCAAGTGGGAGGCGCTCGGCACGCGGGTCTTCGGCGCGGGCGAAGGAACCAGTGGAGAGGTGCTGATCTATGACGTGGGGGCCGCGACGTGAGGGCCGCTAGCACCGGGGCGGTTGCGGCGCCGCCGAGGGAGGAGGCGGCTCAGCGTCTGCCTCGGCTCACCTGGGTCGGTGTCGTGTATGCGGTCATCATGTTGGCGGCGGTCGTCACGCGGCTGTGGGACCTGGGCGGGCGGGCGCTGCACTACGACGAGATATTGCACGCCTGGTACTCGTGGCGGTTCGCCGAGGGCCTTGGCTACTCGCACACGCCGGTGACGCACGGCCCCTTCCTGTTTCACGCCAACGCCCTGATCTACACCGTATTCGGGTCGAGCGACGTGACGGCGCGGATACTGCCGGCGCTGTTCGGCATCGCGCTCGTCGGCATGCCGTGGTTTCTCCGCAAGGAGCTCGGCCGGGCCGGCGCCATCGCCATGAGCGTGCTGTTGCTCGTCTCGCTCAACATCCTCTACTTCTCGCGGTTCATTCGCGACGATGTCTACATGGCCGTTTACATGCTGGCGGCGGTCATCGTCATCATGCGTTACCGCGAGGCGCCCAAGACATGGATGCTGCTCGCCTGGACGGTGATTTGGGTGCTGGCGTTCGCCACATTGGAGAGCGCGCACATCTTCGCCGGGGTGTTCGGCCTGGCGCTGCTGGTTTGGGACGCGCCGGCCTGGTGGGCCTGGGCGCGCGGCCGCTTGCCGCTTTCCCAGCTGCCTCCGCTCGCCGTGCTGCTCCTGCTGCTGGTGACCCTCACGCTGCCGTTGTGGGCCCCGGCCGTCGGGCTGTTCCGAGGCCTGTTCGACATCATCCTCGTCAATCCGGACGCGAACGATCCACGCGTGATGTCGGGTGAGCTGTTCCGGGCCAACGCCGAGACAGGCGCGCCAGTCGGCGGCGCCATGTACGTCGCGGCGTTCATCGTCGTGCTGTTCGCCGCCATCGCGATCGCGATGGGCCTCATGTGGAACCGGCGGCTCTGGCCGCTGCTCGCCGGCACGTTCGTCATCATCTGGCTCACGCTTTACACCAGCGTGTTCACCAACTGGAAGGGCTTTTTCACGGGCCTGTGGGGCTCGCTGGGGTACTGGATCGCGCAGCATGGCGTGGAGCGGGCGAACCAACCCGTGTATTACTACGTGCTGAGCCTCGGCACCTATGAATTCTTCATCCTTAGTGCGTTCATCGGTGGCGCCATCTACATCGTCGCGCGGCGCACCCCCGCCCGGTTATTCTTCCTCTATTGGGCGCTGGCCGCCTTCGCGGTGTTCTCGTGGGCCGGCGAGCGCATGCCCTGGATCGTGATGCACATCGTCCTGCCGATGGCCGCGGTCGCCGGCTTGGGCATCGGCGCGCTCGTGGAAGGCTTCCGGCGGGCCTCCGTTCCGGGCGTTGCGGCGCGCGGCATCGCGGCGGCCGGCCTGGCGGCCCTGCTCGTGCTCACCGGCATCGTGGCGCAGCGCGCGGCCTTCGCCTACGACAGCTTCGAACGGCCCAACGAGCTGCTGGTCTATTCGCAGACCGGGCAGCACACGAAGTACGCGACGGAGTGTATCGAAACGCTCGCCGACCGCAGCGGCAGGGGGCGCGACGGGCTGCGGGTGTTCGTCGGCGAGGATGACAACAATGCCTGGCAATGGCGCTGGTACTTGCGGAACTACCGGAACGTCGAATACCGCTTCGTCGGTAGCCAGCCGCAGGCCGTGCCGCCCAACGCGGACGTGCTGCTCATCGCCTCCAGCTTGCGCGCGAACATCGCGCCACAGCTCGGCGGCTTCACCAAGATCGGCGACTACCACCAGCTCTGGTGGTTCCCCAACTATGTCTACACCGGGCTGACGCCCTCGCGAGTGCTGAAGAACATCACGACGAAAGAGGCGTGGCTCGGCCCAGCCAACTATGTGTGGTCGCGCGAGGTCGGCACTCCCATGTATCGGTCCGATGCGGAGATGTACGTGTCGAATGATCTGGCGCCGCTGGTGACGGGGTGCCTGGCCGACCGCGCGACGCGGACTTCCTAGCGCCTGCCATGCCGAGCGCAACCCGCAGAGGAGTGGTCCATGCGCCATCGAGGGTGTGAAGGGAAGGGGGCATAGGTGCTTGCGAACCGGCGCTTCTGGATCGGCGCGGCCGTCACGGCCGCCTTCCTGCTGCTGCTTTTCTGGCAGATCGACGTGGGAGAGATGCTGTCCGCGCTCGGACAAGCCAACTACGTCTACATCGTGCCGGGCGTGCTCATCTACTTCGTCTCCCTCTACTTCCGCGCATTCCGGTGGCGCTTCCTGCTGGGGTCCTTCGCCGAGTTGCGGACGTGGCGGCTGTATCCGGTGGTGCTGGTCGGCTACATGGCGAACAACCTAGTGCCCATGCGCCTCGGCGAGGTGGCCCGGTCGTATTTCCTCTCGACCCGCGAGCCGGTGCGCGGCTCGACGGCGCTGGCGACGATCATTGTCGAGCGCGTGTTCGATGGGCTGGCGCTGCTGTCGCTACTGGCGCTCGCGGGCCTCGCCCTGCCGATCGGCGACCTCATCGCGCGCACCTCCGACGCGGTGCGCCTCGTGCCGGGCGTCGTGGTCGCGGTCTTCGTGTTGCCGTTCATCGTGGCGCTGGCGCTCATGGCGCTCGCGGCGTTGTATCCCGACAGGATGCGCGAGTTCATGGCCTTGTTCGTGCGGCGGCTGCCCGCGCGCTTCCAAGAGCGCGTGATGGCCCTGCTCGAGCGGTTCCTCATCGGGTTCGCGGGCCTGCACCGCCCCCGGCGCCTCGCGACGGCATTGCTGCTGTCGCTGCCGATCTGGCTCGCCGAGGCCGCGATGTATTTCGTCATCGGGATCGGGTTCGGCCTGTACGATGCCTTCGACGGCTTCATGCACGCCGCCGCCGCGATACTGATGGTGACGGCGCTGTCCAACCTCGCCACGTCGTTGCCGTCGTCGCAGGGATCGGTCGGCCCCTTCGAGTTCTTCGCGTCGATCACGCTGGTCGGCCTCGGTGTCGATGGCGGAACGGCCTCGGCCTACGCCGTCGTGCTGCACGCGGCGCTACTGTTGCCGCCGGTGGTCGCCGGCCTGGCCTACCTCGCGAGCCGCAGCGTGAGCCTCGGCCAGCTGACGCGCGGCGCGGCCCCAACCCCAGCCAAGGATAAGAGCGCGTGAAAATAGGGATCATCGGTGGTGGCGCGGCGGGGCTCGCCGCGGCATACGAATTCGGATTGCGAGGCCATCAGGCCGAGGTGTTCGAACGCGCGCCGTTTCTCGGCGGGCAAGCATCCACCTTCCCGGTGGGCGGCACGCCGCTGGAGCGTGGGTATCATCACCTCTTCCGCAGCGACACCGCGATGACCGGGCTCATGGAGGAGCTCGGGCTGGGCCACCAGATGCGCTGGATCGACTCCAACGTCGGCTTCTTCAGCCAGGGGCGTATTTGGCGTTTCACCACGCCCATCGACCTCATGCGGTTCGGCCCGCTGCCGCTGCTGGACCGCGTACGCCTTGGATTGACGACCATGTACCTGCAGCGGCGGAGGGAGTGGCGATCGCTTGAGCAGCAGACCGCGCGCGAATGGACGCGCAATCGGGCGGGGAAGCGAGTCTACGAGGTGATCTTCGAGCCGATGCTGCGCGGCAAGTTCGGCGAATACTACGACCAGATCAGCATGGCGTGGCTCTGGAACAAGTTCGCGCTACGCACCGCGTCGCGCGGCAAGGGCCTCAAGGGCTACCTGAAGGAGCAGCTCGGCTATCCCATCGGGTCGTTCGCGGAAATCTTCGATACGTTGGCCGAGCGGATCAACAAGCAGGGCGGCTCGGTGTGCACGAGCGCCGCCGTGCAGCGCGTCGCCGTGGAGGATGGAGAGGCGAAGGGCCTGGAGGTGCGCGTCGGCAATGGGCCGGTCGAGCGCCGCGACTACGACCTCGTCCTGGCGACCGTGTCGTCGTACATCTTCCCATCGCTGGTGCCGCCGCTGCCGGAAGACTACGCCAAGCGGCTGTCCGACGTCGTGTACCTGTCGGCCATCGTGGTCACGTTGGTGCTCGACCGTCAACTGTCACCGGTCTACTGGATGTACGTCGGCGACCGGAGCATGCCGTTCCTCGGCATGATCGAGCACACGAACCTGATACCCGCGTCGCACTATGGCAATAACCACATCGTCTATCTCACCAACTACCTGAGCAAGAAGCGCCCGTACTACGCGCTGTCCAAGGACGAGCTGCTGAAGGAGTACGAGCCGCACCTGAAGCGCATCAATTCGGGGTTCGACCTATCGTGGGTGCGCGAATACCACTACTTCCGCGAGGACGCGGCGCAGCCGATCGTCACGCGCGGCTACTCGCGGCGCATTCCCGACCATCACACCCCGTTCAAGCGGCTGTACCTCGCGAACACGACCCAGATCTACCCGGAGGACCGCGGCACGAACTACAGCGTGCGCATGGGGCGCCAGGTCGCGCGGCTGATGATGGACGACCAGTCCACGGCCGCCTAGTTGCCGGTCACGCCATCGCCGGGCCAAAGGCCGACGAGCCTGGTGCCGGGTGGCAGCGGCGGCCACGCCTGGTGGAACGCCTCGGTCGGGGAGGGCACCTTCTCGAACATGTCGGCCAGCCATTGGGCGTCTTCTTGCGATCGGTAGGCGCGGAGTCCCGCCACCTTCTTGGCCCAATGCCGGGCATCGAGCGGAATGTAGACGTTCGGATCGACCTCCGGGCCGTCGATGTCGAGGCCGAACTGCTTGGCCTCTTCCATATGGATGGCCGTATAGAGCAGCCTCGGCTCGCCGGCGGCGCCATCGCGGTAGCGGTGGAAGGCTTCGACCGTCGCTTCATGGATGGCGATGTGGTCAGGGTGCCGCGAGATGCCCGTCGGGCCGAACGTGAACACGCATTCGGGCCGCGCGCGGCGCATCGCCTCCAGAACCTGGCTCACCAGGCGCTCGCGGTCGGCGTAGCGCAGCTCTTGGTCGCGGTAGGGCAGCATGACCGGCGAGTGGCGCAAGCCGTAGGACTGGAGTACCGCGCGCTCCTCCGCCTCGCGCGCCGCGCCGAGACCCTCGCGCTCGATGACGAGCCCGCCCGTGCCGAGCGTGCCCAGCTCGCCGCGTGTCGCCGTGACCACGCGGATGTCGACGCCCCGTTCCGCGTGGAACGACATTGACCCCGCCATCGACGACGTTTCGTCGTCCGGGTGGGCATACACAGCCAGGATGGACCGTCCGCTCACGTCGTCCTCGCTTCGGTTCCGGCCTCGTGGGCCGTCAGGCCTGACGGTAGGGTATCACCCGCGTGCCCGCCGAGTCGATGACGACGAGCACCGAGTCGCCCGACGCCGACCGGATGCCCCGCGCGGCCTCGTCGAGCGTGGCCTCGGTCGCGAGGGCGCCATCGGTAAGCGATTGCCACCACTGCACCGGCGCGCCGATGCGCTGCGCGATGGCGGACGCGAAACTCTGCTGGCTCGCCACCACGATCACGCGCTTGACCGCCGGCTGCGGCGGCGCGTAGCCGGACGCGCGCACCGTCTCGCGGTCCTCGCGCAGCACCAGCCAATAGTAGACGCCGATGGCCCCGGCCATGAGCACGACACCGAGCTGCCAGCGGCCGTCGTATATCGTGCCGGTGCTGAAGTCGCCGTCCAGTAGCGCGCGGAACACGCCATAGAGGAGCGAGCTGAGCGCGCCGATGGTGGCGAGCAGGGCGATGCCGAACACCAGGAAAATGAAGACGCGCCTCGGCAACGCCTCCCGCTCCTCGATGGCGCGCACGTCGGAGCCCTGCACGATGCGCTGTTGCCGGAACCAATAGATGGCCCAAAGCGGGGCGCCGACGATCAGCAGCGTGAGACCGATGGACGCGCCGCCTCCGACCGACTCGCGAACGACCGTGCCGCCCTCCGGCAGCACCAGACCGATGACCACGGCGAAGAGGACGACCAGCCCCACCGCGAACGTGCTGAGGCCCACCGCCGCCATGAGGTAGCGGTATACGCTTTCGGTGCCGTGGCTGCGCAATTGGGCGGCGATTGCTTCTTGCCGCACCACGGCGATGTGGTAGCCCCACAGCGCGGCTCCGGCGACCGCCAGCGCGATGGCGTCGGGCAAGCCAGAGAAGTACGGCGCGGCGCCGACGCCCGGCGGCGGAGCGATGATCCAGCGCAGGATGTTGTAGAGCGCCAGGCTCGCAGCCGCCACCATCATTGCCATGCCGGTGGCGATGGCGACCACGTAGAGCACGACGAGGCGAGCCATGGAGCCGGCATCGGCGCGCTGCATGCGGTGCCAGTGCAGCCACCACCACGCGCCGCCCACGGCCGCCAGGGCCAGGCTCTCTTGGATCGTTCGCGTCCACAGGGGGTTGGCCGCGCCGAAGAGGAGCGCGTCGGTGAACAGCGCGTCGTAAGCGGCGGAGAGCAAGCCGCCGATGACGGCGGCGCCTTCGAAGACGATCAACGCGAGCGCGTAGACCGTGGTTGCATTTGCGTAGAGGCGGTGCAGCACGCGCGCATCGTCGCTGGGCTGGCCCTCGCCGCTCTCCACGCGCCAGTGAAACAGCCAAATGCCGACCCACGTGAGCAGCGTGGCGAGCGCGCTCGCGTCGAAGTACGTCTCGAACGCGCCCTGCAGCAGGTTCACCGCGGCGATGGCGGCCACGACCGCGGCGATGAAGAGCACGGCGTTGAGGTACAGCTTGCGGGCCAATGTCCCCGCCTCGGCGGGGTAGGCTCGCAACGAACGCTGTGCGGACAGCCAGAAGATGAGCCATAGCGGCGTGCCGACGATCACGGCGGCCAGGCCAAGCGCCAGCCGCGACGACGCGGTGCCGGCCAACGCCCGGGAGGTGAGCTCCTCTAGTATCTGCGAGGCGAGGAAGTTGACGCCCGAGGCCGTTAGCATGAGCCCGACGAACGCCAGCCCATAGAAGAATAGGCGCCGCACCGTGCCGATGCCCGGCTGCGACGGCCCCCCATCACGCCGGGCCAGTACCACGATGCCCGCGATGATCGTCGCGATGATGAACAGCGGGATGAACAGACCGATGAACTGGAGTCCTGCCATGTGCTAGCCTCCCGCCGCCGGCGGTACCGGTTTCGCATCACGGGGGAAACAGTTGCCGACCGGCCACGGCCACCGCGTCAGGCGCCACTCGCCGCCGAACCGCCCAAGCTGGTTCACCGTCGCCATAATGCGGAAATACTCGGTGAACGTGTTCTCGCCGCCAAACGGGCCCTCGCCGTAGGTTTGGGTGATCCGCACCTCGACCTCGATCTCGTCGTGCACCTGACGGGTGGTCACGTGGCGCACGCGATAGGTGTTGGCCTGGCCCTCGAACCACATCGCCTGGTTACGGAAGTCGGACTCGGTGCACTCGTTCCGCAGGTCCGGATGGAGGTACGAGTAGGCGAGGGCGAAATCGCGGTCGATCATGGCGATCAGGTAGAGCTGCACCGTGCCCTCGGGGGTCGCGGGGTCGCGCAGGTCGACATCGTCGGGCCCCCGCAGCAGCGTGATGGCGACGCTCAACACCGCCAGCGCGGCCACGACGATCACGACGCCCAGCAACCAGCGGGATGAGGATGTTCTGATCTGCATATGCCTCCTTAGGTGCGGAGCCCACGCCCCCAATGGGCGCCGGGCAGTAGGTAGTATGACACGGCGCGGCCGCTACTCAATCGCGTGAGACGGTCAACTCGAACGTTGCGGGCTGGGACGTCTTCGGTGCCACGGCCGTCACGAGTAATGTCGCCGCTCGATCGACGGTCAGGCTGGCGGTCCCCGTGGCGTCCATTTCCATCGTCCTCACGGCGACGTCCGCGCCCGTGCCCTCGATCAGACGCGCCAAGAAGCGTTGCGGCACGCCATTACTGGAGACGCGGACGAACCCATCCGCGTTCCAGTCACCCGGAGTCTCGGCGTCGTCGCTCCAGCCGATCTCCGGCACGGCGATGTCGTCCACGCACCAACCGGTGCCATGAACGGCGTCGTCGTTGACGAGCATGAAGCGCACCAATACCTGTTTGCCTGCGTATGGGCTCAAGTCCATGCGCTCCGCCGCCCATCCCGCGGCGCCGGTGTAGGAGGGGCCGAAGGCGATGTTGAGCGGGTCGACGTCGCTGGTGAGCCTTCCCGCCATGGCTGTCCAGCGCGTGCCGCCATCCTCGGACACGGCGACATAGCCGTGGTCGAACCCGTATTCGATGTCGAGCCACGTCCTGAACGTCAACGTCGCCGACGAGGCGCCCGTGAGGTCGACGGCGTGGGTCAGTGAGGTGGCGATCGAGTCGCCGCGGTTGCTCCACCAGCAATGGCCGCCGTCCATGCCGGGAACGACGGGGGTCGCCTTGCTGCCTTTCAACTGAATCGTGAGCGGTGAGCCGCCCGGGATCACCTCCGCATACCACGCGCCATACTGTGCCACCTCGCCACGGATATGTCGCGGGTCTCTTATCGTCGTGCCGACGGTCGCCTTGCCGGGCGGGGTGGGGTAAGCGTACCTGCCGGAGGGCGCGCCGGCGACATTGGTGGTGAGCCAGTCCAACAGGAGGTCGTGGACCGACAGGCCGGGAGCCGCCGAGCCGAGGAACGCCGCGACGCCGTCGATGCTGTCTGCCTCCTCGGCGATGAGGGCCGCGATGCGGTCGTCGCCGACCCGGTGCGCGAGGTAGGCGATGAACAGCGAGGCCGCGCCATAGTGCGGCAGCGTGTCGGCCAAGTCCAAGGGCCATGTCGTCAGCGAGATGCTTGGGTCGCGCAGGTAGGGCTCGTGGGGTAGGGCGGGCAGGCCCATCGCGCGCGCCACGTACTCGCTCAGCCCTTCGTTCAGCCACGTCTCCTCGGTGCGGTCGACGAGGAAGTGGACGAGGTGTTGGAGCTCGTGGGCGAGCGTGCCGGTATACCGGTCGGCCCCGATGCTCGATGTCGAGTTCATGAAGACGGCGAGCATCTGATTGCTGGCCGGCTCCACCGCGTCGGGCAACGTGTCGGCGGCGCTGAAGTAGCCCGCCACCCCGGACAGCGACGCATTCACGATGTTGACGCGGCCCGGCAATTCCAAGCCGGGCGCGATCATGCCGATCACAAAGGGGTAGACCTCGTCGTCGAATCGGTTGGAGGCGTTCGCCAGCGTCGAGCCCGCAACGTCGGCGCCACGCCGCACCCACCAGTTGCCGTGCTCGCCCACGTGGCGCAGCTCGATTTCCACCGTCTGATACCGTGGCCCGGTGGCGTCCAGCACGTTGACCCGCCGCACAGTGCCGATGGGCGGCGTCGCGAGCAACTCGCTCAGCGTCAACGGTCGTGCCTCCACCCCGTGGAACGCCCTTGCCAACGCGAACGGGTCCTTCGCCGGCGCGTCGGCTATCGTGGTGCCTGGGGGCACCGTCACGGTCGGCGCGGCGGTGGTGGCCGTTGGCGTCGCCGTCGGGGCCGGCGCGGCCGGCGGCCTGCACGCGAGCAGCGATAGGATCGCGGCCGCCACGACGCATGCCCATGCCAAGCGCATCGACATCAATTGAAGCGGTTCATCGCGTAGTCGATACCGTGCGATATGCATGCCTCCACCGCTTCCGCCGCCCGCTCCAGCGCGGGGACCACCGCCACCGCCTCGCGCTTGTCGAACCGTCCGAGGACATGGTCGATGGCGCCGATGACCGGACGCCCCACGCCGAAACGGAGGCGCGGGTATGTTTGCGAGCCGACATGCGCGTTGATCGAGTTCAGCCCATTGTGGCCGCCCGAGCTGCCGGACGCGCGCAGTCGCAGCTTGCCTAACGGCAAGTCCATGTCGTCAATGATGACCACCAGGCGGCTCAGGTCGCCGCCGAACCGCTGGCGCAGGTATTTCACGGCCACGCCACTCTCGTTCATGAAGGTGCGCGGCTTCGCCAGCACCACCTTGGCGCCGCCAACCGTCCCCTCGCCGATGATGGCGTGTTCGCGACGGTCGTTCAGGCGGATGCCGTGACGCTGCGCCAGCATGTCCACCACCATGAAGCCGACATTGTGGCGGGTGCCTTCGTATCGCGGGCCGGGGTTGCCGAGGCCCACGATCATCCAAAGCCCGCCGCCTGGGCTGGAGGTCATGCGGGGGACGCCTCCGCGAGCCGCACGAGGTCATCCTCGCCGATCACGGGAACGTCGAGCTTTCGCGCGTCGTCCAGCTTCGAGCCCGGATCGGCACCCGCGACAACGTAGTCCGTCTTCTTACTCACGCTCCCACTCGCCTGTCCGCCGCGGTCCTTGATGAAGTCCTCGGCTTGGGAGCGGGTGAAACGCTCCAGCCTGCCCGTTACCACGAAGCGCTTGCCGGCGAAGGTCTGAGGCCCCTGTGTCACGGCGGCGCCGTCCGCCTCGAGCGCGACTCCGGCCCCATGTAACTCCTCTACGACGCGACGGTTGCCTTCGTTTTGGAAGTGCGTCACGATGGCGTGGGCCACCTTCGGGCCGATGCCGCCGATCGACCGTAGCTCCTCCTCGCTCGCGTCCCGCAGCATCAGGACGCTCCCAAAGCGCCGTGCCAGCAACGCCGCCGTTTCCGCGCCGACGTGCAGGATGCCGAGCGCGGAGATGACGTTGGACAATGGCCGGTGCTTGCTCGCCTCGATCGACTCCCGCAGCTTCGCGGCGCTCTTCTCGCCCAGCGCCTCCAGGGTCAGCACATGCTCCCACCGCGCATTCCAATCGACCCCGGCGTCGCGGAGGATGGCCGGAAGCACCTCGTCCAGGTCCGCCCGCATGGACGCCAGCTGCTCCGGGCTCAGATCGTATCTGGCCGCGACGGACCGCGCTTCCTTGCCATTGTCGAGAACGTCGAACGTCAGTCGCTTCACGACCTGCAGCTGCTTCTTGCCGAGGCGATGGCTCTCCGCCAGGCGCGTCTGCACGGCGCCGATCACCCGCTCCGCGACTGCCTTGGCGTCCAACAGGCGCTCGACGGTGAGCCCGTGGATGTCGGTGACGTCCTTCACGAGGCCGGCCGCCAGGAAGGCCGCCACGAGCTTCTCGCCAAGGCCGTCGATGTCCATGCCCGCTTGCGACACGAAATGCTTGATGCGCTCGTACTGTTGCGCGGGGCACGCGACATTCACGCAACGGTGCATCGCCTCGCCCTCTTCCCGCACGATGGGCGTGCCGCACGATGGGCACGACGCCGGAATGCTGTACGGCTCCTCTTTCCCCGTGCGGCGGTCCAGCACTGGGCCGATCACCTGCGGGATCACCTCGCCCGCGCGCTCGACGATCACGTAGTCACCGACGCGGATGTCCTTCCGGCGGATGTCGTCCTCGTTGTGCAGGGTTGCCTGTCGCACGGTGACGCCGCTCACCTGCACCGGCTCCAGCACCGCGTAGGGGTTCATGCTGCCCGTGCGGCCGACGTTGACGCGGATCTCCAGCAGTTTCGTGATGGCCTGCTCGGCGGGGAACTTGTAGGCGATGGCCCACCGCGGCTCCCGGCCCACGACGCCCAGATGCCGCTGATAGTCGAGACGGTTGATCTTCACCACGATGCCGTCCGTCTGGAAGTTCTCGCGAAAGCGGCGGTCGATCCACTCGTGGCGGTAGGCCGTCACCTCCGCTAGGGTCGATACCACCCGCACGTCCGGGCTGATGCGGAACCCAAGCTCTTTCATGTATTCCAGCGTGTCCCAGTGGCTCGGCGGCCCCTCCCGGCCCTCCACCCAGCCGAGCTGGTAGACCCACATGCTCAACTCGCGCGTCGCCGTGATGCGCGGATCGAGTTGCCGCAGCGAGCCGGCCGCGGCGTTGCGGGGATTGGCGAACACCTGCTCGCCGCGCGCCGAGCGCTCCTCGTTCAGCCGCCTGAATGCGTCGCGCGGAAAGTAGACCTCGCCACGCACTTCCATGCGGTCCGGCGCTTGGTCGGGGTTCCGCAGGACGAGCGGCACCGACCGGATGGTCCGCGCGTTGGCCGTCACGTCCTCGCCGCGCGTGCCATCGCCGCGGGTGGCCCCGCGCGTCAGGCGCCCACGCTCGTAGATGAGGGCGATCGCGAGGCCGTCGATCTTCGGCTCGCACACCATCTCGAAGGTGTTGGTTTCCAGCAGTTGCGCGGCGCGCCGGTGCCAGTTCGCCAGGTCCTCGTCGTTGAAGGCGTTAGCCAGGCTCAACATCGGCTGCGGGTGCGTCACCTCGGCGAACTCGGCGGACGGCGCGGCGCCAACGCGCTGTGTCGGCGAGTCCGGCGTGATCAGCTCCGGGTGCGCCGTCTCCAGGCCGCGCAGCTCTTGCATCAAGCGGTCGTATTCCGTGTCGCCGATCACGGGGGAGTCGAGCACGTAATAGCGGTAGTTGTGGTAGTTCAATTGGTCGCGGAGCTCCTTGACTCGCGCGACCGTTCGAGCGTCTGCCATGGGCGGCTCCGTGATGGTGGCTTCGCGACCGCCCGCAGTATAGCGCAGGGGTTTTGCCCGCCAAAGACGCTCCCGCCGCCGCGGCGGCTTGCCGCTCCGACGCCCGGTGCGGATAAACTATGCGCGCGCCCCCGACGCACACCCGCTTCCGAAGGAGCCCTCGTGGTCGACTTCCGCCCATTCCGCGCCATCCGCTACGACACCGCCGAAGCCGGCCGCATGGACGACCTCATTTGCCCGCCGTACGACGTGATCAACCCATCCCAGGAACGGGCGCTGCGGGCCCGCAACCCGCACAATATGGTGCGGCTGGAGCTGGCCGAGATCCAAGGCGCGCCCTCGCCAACCCGCTATGCCGATGCTTCGGCCACCTTCCAGCGGTGGCAGGCTTCCGGCGTCCTGCGCCGCGACGAGCGCCCGGCGTATTACCTCGTGCGCCAGCGTTTCACCCACGAGGGCGCCACGCGCGACCGCTTCGCGATCTTCGGCGCGCTCCGGCTGGAGGAGCTTGGCAACGAGGTGCTGCCCCATGAGCACACCGCGGCCGGGCCGAAGCAGGACCGCCTCGCGCTGATGGAGGTGTGCAAGGCCAACTTCAGCCCCATCATGATGCTGTTCCGCGATGCCGGCCGGCAGGTGGCGGCACTCCGCGAGCGCGTGACCGCGCGGCACCCGGAGCAGACGTTCACGGGCGACGATGGGCAGGGCTACGCCGCATGGCGCATCGACGACCCGGCGGACACGAGCGTGGTCCGGCAGGCGTTGGCCGGCCAGAAGGCCTACATCGCCGACGGGCACCACCGCTATGAGACGGCGCTCACCTATCGCGATGCCCACGCCGCCGATGGCGAGGCGGCCGGCTTCGTGATGACCTGCCTCATCGACTTCGACGACCCCGGCCTGCTCATCCTGCCCTACCATCGCGTGCTGCGCGGGCTCTCGGATGCTCAGTTCGAGTACCTGCGCGACCGCATCGCGCAGATTTTCCTCACCGAGAAGGCCGGCGTCGATCTCACATCGCATCGGCCGCTCGAGGCCATCGTCGCGAAGGTCGGCGAGCGCGGGCCGGCGTTCGGACTCGTGGGTCAGGGCGGCGAAGGGCCCTACCTCCTCACGGTCGGCAATGCGGCGCTCATCGACAAGTACGCGCCACGGGGCCCCGAAAACGCCGTGAAGGACGTCGAGGCGTGGATCCTGCAAGAGGTGCTGCTGCGGCCCGTGCTTGGCGACGACTTCCCCAGCTTCGTGACATATGTGCACGACGGCGCGGAGGCGCTGTCGCTCGTGAAGGACGGCACCGGCCAAATGGCCTTCTTCCTCAAGGGCGTGCCGCCCGACATCTTCGAGACGGTGGTGGGCATGGGCGTGCGGTTGCCGCGCAAGAGCACCTACTTCCACCCGAAGTTGCCCAGCGGCGTTGTGATCAACTCGTTGTCGGGTTCGCTCTAGCCGTCGCGCGACCGCGCCCAGCCGCCGCTGCGCCACGCCATGCCGGCGGTGGCGGCCATGAACTCGGCATGCACTAGCGGAGCGCCCGCGATGAAGTGCTCGTGATCGAAGCGAGCCGGCCCGCCGCGCGTGTCGGTGGCGAGGCCGCCCGCCTCGCGGATGAGCAAGAAGCCGGGCGCCACGTCCCACGGGTAGACGTGGTGGTGGGCATAGATCTGCAGCCGACCGGCGGCCACCCACGCAAGGCCCAACGCCGCCGAGCCCATGAGCCGCACGGTTTGCATGCGCGGCCACAGCCCATGGATCAGCTCCAGCAGCCGCTTGCCCTTGTCGTCGACGTAGCCCATGTCGAACCCCAGGACGGCCTCGGCGAGCGATTCGCCCGCCGCCGCGACGCGCTTGCCGTTGAGCGTGGCGCCTTGGCCCGCCCGCGCCGCGAACAACTCGTCGCGCAGCGGGTCATACGTCATGCCAAGCAGTACGTCGTCGCCGCGGGCAAGCGCGATGTTGACCGCGACGTGAGGGATGCCCGAGGCGAAATTGCGCGTGCCGTCCACCGGATCGACGAGCCAGGTGAGCTCGTTGCCCACGGTGCGCCCCGATTCCTCCGCCAGGATGGAGAAGCCGGGGTACTCGTCGCGAATGATGTCGAGGATGATCCGCTCCGAAGCCTGGTCCACCTCGGTCACTAGGTTGTTGCGGCCCTTGCGGGTCACCTGCAACGAGCCCGCCGCGTCGGCTCCCACCGTCTCGCGAAAGCGTCGGGCCACCAGCGCGCCGGCCAAGCGCGCCGCTTCCTCCGCGATGGCGAAGGCGTCGCGTCCGGATTTGCTTGCCGGTATGCTGCTAGCCATGCAGCGTGCCCAGGCCGATGCGCTGGTAGACCTCGTCGATCGTCTCACGCGCAAGAGCGCGGGCCCGCCTGGCGCCGTCGGCCAGCACGTCGTCCACGAAGCCGGGATTGGCAGCCATCTCGGCCCGGCGTGTGCGGAAGTCGCTCAGGTAGCGGTTGATGCCCTCGGCCAGCAGCTTCTTGCAATCGACGCAACCGATGCCGGCGGTGGTGCACTCCTGATGGACGTAGCCGATCTTGCCGGGGTTGAAGAGCTTGTGCATCGAGTAGACGTTGCAGACCTCGGGGCGCCCCGGATCGCTGCGACGCTGGCGTTGCGGGTCGGTCACCATCGTCATCACGCGCTTGCTCGTCTCCTCGGCGGTCGCGGCAAGCTCCAAGTGGTTATCCAGGCTCTTGCTCATCTTCGCGACGCCGTCGATGCCCGTGATGGACGGCGTCTCCGTGAGTAGCGCCCGCGGCTCCGGGAAGGTCTCGCCGTACAAGTTGTTGAAGCGTCTGACGATCTCCCGCGATAGCTCGATGTGCGGCACCTGGTCAATGCCCACGGGCACGCGATCCGCCTTGAGCAAGATGATGTCCGCCGTCTGCAGGACGGGATAGCCGACCAGTCCGTACGACACGTTTTCCTCGGTCTCGTTCATTTGGCGCACGCGTTCCTTGAACGTGGGCACGCGCAGCAGCCAGCCGAGGGGCGTCACCATGCTCAACAGCGAATGCAGGACCAGCACCTCCGGCACCTGCGATTGCGCGAACAGGAGGCTCTTGCCCGGGTCGAGGCCGGCGGCCAGCCAGTCCAACACCATCTCGCGCGTGTTGGGCTTGATGATCTCGGTTTCCTTGCCCGTCACGGTCGTCAGCGTGTGCACGTCGGCCACGGCGAACACGCACTCATATTGGCCCTGCAGGCGCACCCAGTTCTCCAACGCGCCGAAGTAGTTGCCCAAGTGCAGCCGCCCCGATGGGCGCATCGCCGAAAAGACCTTGTTCGCCATGTTGCTCCCTCGCTCGCCCGGCCCGCCGAGGCCGCCGGTGCGATCGCTCAAAGAAAAACCCACCCCACGCAGGGGCGGGTTCTCCGCTGTGTCACCCTCATTCGCCCCGGCGCGCGCGCCCGAGCCTCCGGTCGCGCTGTAACGGGCGCGGCCCGTGACGGCGGGCTCGATATCGGCGCCGGGCGGCTCCGGCTCTCCGTGGCCGCGCCAAGCACCCCGCCGTCGCCCGCGGGCGCATTATCGACGCCGCGCCATTTGCATGTCAACGAAGCGGCGCGGGCATTCGCGCGTCGCTGCCCACGCCCGCGTATCGCAAGCCGCATTGCCGCGTCCGGCCACCGAACCCGTCATTCCGTATACTCCGTGCCACGCCGGCTTGATCGCCGGACGACACGAGGGGTGACAGGGCATGATTCGCGCTCTCGGCGGCAAGAGCCCACGGATCGATCCAATCGCGTACGTCAGCGAGGCCGCCTATGTCATCGGCGACGTGAGCATCGGCGCCCATCCGAGCGTGTGGCCCGGCGCCGTGATCCGCGGCGACCACGGGCACATCGCCATCGGTTCGCGCACGAACATTCAGGATAACTCCGTCATCCACAGCGATGCCGACGTGGTCATCGGCGACCACGTCACCATCGGGCACCGCGTCGTTTGTCACGCCGTGTGGGTGGGGAACTACGTGCTGCTGGGTAACGGCTGCGTCGTGAACGACGGCGTCGTCGTTGGCAGCCGCGCCATCGTCGCGGCCGGCGCCGTCGTGCTGGAGCGCGCGGCGCGGAACTACGTGGACTTGGCGGCGCGCTACAAGGCCGAGGGGCTGGAGTAGGGCACTCTCAATCGACGGTCGGGGCGCTTGGGCCGGTGTATGATGCGCCAACCACCCAGGCCAGGTGCCACCACGGACGGACCCGCTCCAAGAACGCCCAACGTCGACGACGCCGGCGCCGGCAGCACGCATCGGCTGCTGCGGCCGTTCCGCCCGCTGGCCTTCCGCGAATACCGCTTCATGTGGCTGGGGCAGTCGTGCCAGGCGGGCTCCATGTGGGCGGAGCGCGTTGCCCGCAGCGTGCTCATCTACCAGCTCACCGGGTCGGCCGTGCAGCTGGCCGGCGCCGAGGCGATGCGCGGGTTCGCGATGCTGCTGCTCGGCGCCTGGGGCGGCGTCCTGGCCGACCGTCTCGACAAGCGCGCCCTCCTGATGATGGTGCAGTTCTGGGCGTTCGCCGTCTACAGCACCATCGCCGTGCTCGCGCTCACCGGCCACCTGCAAGTGTGGCACCTTTACGCCAGTACGTTCGGCCTCTCGCTCGGCCAGGCCGTGAACCAGCCCGTGCGCACCTCCATGATCCCGACAATCGTCCCGCGCGATCTCGTGCTTGGCGCGCTGACGCTGAACGCGATGGCCGTCAACGCCTCGCGAATGGTCACGCCCGTCGCCACGGGCCTCCTCATCGCCGTCACCCGCAACGGTGGCTGGGGCTATGCCATCGGCAGCGTGCTCTACTTCCTCATGATGCTGTTCACCATGCAGCTCCGAGGCAACTACCGCGCGGGCGATGAGAAGACGTTGCCATTCCTCAAGTCGCTTGCCGAAGGCATTCGCTACGTCGGCAGGGAGCGCGTCGTACTCGCGCAGATGGTCATTGCCTATGGGCCGCTCTCCTTCGCCTTCGCGTACCAGGCCATCCTCATCGTCTACGTCCACGAGACGCTCGGCGGCGGCGCGGGAATGCTCAGCCTGCTCTTTTTCTTCACCGGCTTCGGTGCCCTGTTCGGCGGGTTCAACATCGGCACCGGCACCCTCACCCTTCGCCAGGGCCGCATCTTGTTCATCGCGGGCGTCGTCGATGGCGCCGCGCTCATGCTCCTCGGCGCGGCGGGCTGGCTGCCGGCGGCGTGGCTGGCGTTCGCCGTGGCGGCGCTGTGCATGATCGGGGTCGGCGCTACGCAGGTCAGCTTCATGTCCACCAACAACAGCCTGCTGCTGGTGAACACGCCCTCCAACCTGCGCGGGCGCGTCATGGGCCTCACCGTGTTCCGGCAGGTGGTCATGGCGGGCGCGGCGTTCCTGGGCGGCATCGTCGCCGAGCTGACGAACGGCGCCACGGCGCTCGCGACGCTGGGCGCGTGCTGCATCGCCATAGTCGTGGGCGTCACCCTGTGGCAGCCGCGCATTCTCCAGCTCGACGGCTCGCGCGACACGCGGGCCGGGCGGGCGTCGCCACCCGTCGCCTGATTGTGATTTTCTGAACAAACCCTTGTATGGCCTGCTCGCCGTTCCGTATAATCGCCAAGCGGCCCCAACGTGCCAGCATGTTCCCTTCCGGGGGATGAGGAGATTTCGATGGCGAATTTGCGCCTGCCCGGCCCCACGCCTGTTCCTGATGATGTCGTGAAGGCGATGAGCAAGCCCATGATCGACCACCGCGGCGCCGAGTTCGCCGGCATTCTGCGCCGTGTCACCGAGAATCTGAAAAAGGCCTTCGAAACCAAGAACGACGTTTTCGTGCTGACCTCCTCCGGCACCGGCGCGATGGAAGCGGCGGTCGTGAACACGCTCAGCGTTGGTGAGCCCGTCCTGGCGGTGAGCATCGGCAACTTCGGCGACCGTTTCGGCAAGATCGCGCAGACCTATGGGGCCAAGGTCACGAACCTCAAGTTCCCCGAGGGTGAAATATCTGACGTGGCGAAGATCCGCGAGGCGCTTCGGAAAGACCCCTCGATCACGTCGGTGCTGGTGACGCACAACGAGACCTCCACCGGCATCACCAACGACCTGGAAGCCATCTCGAAGGTCGTCAAGGGCGAGTTCGACAAGCTGTTCCTGGTCGACGCCATCTCGTCGCTCGGCTCCATCAGGCTGGCGATGGACGCATGGGGCATCGACGTGGCAGCCTCGGCCTCCCAGAAGGGCTGGGCATGCCCGCCCGGCCTCGCCATGATCGCCATGAGCCCCCGCGCGTGGGAGGCGGCGAAGAAGGCGAACATGCCGAAGTTCTATTTCGACTTGACCGAGGCCAAGAAGTCGCTGGAGAAGGGGCAGACGCCGTGGACTCCGGCGGTGGGCCTGCTGTACGGCCTCGACCACGCTTTGCGGAACATGCTCGCCAAGGGCGACATGCGGGCGACCTATGACTTCCACGCCGAGATCGCGGGCTACACGCGCGACCGGCTGCGGCAGCTGGGGCTGCGGCTGGTGGCGAAGGACATGAAATACGCCTCCAACACGGTCACCGCCGCCTACCTTCCTGACGGCGTGAGGGACTCCGCGCTGCTGAACACGCTGCGCGACGAGTACGACATCATCGCGGCCGAAGGCCGCGGCGTGCTCGCGGGTAAGGTGTTCCGCATCGGCCACATGGGCTACGTCACGAAGGCCGACATCGACGACGTGATCCAGGCCTTGGAGAAGGCGTTGCCGAAGCTGAAGCAGGGCGCGGGCGCGCCGGCCCGATAACTCTAGGCCGCCTCCGGGAGCACACATCAATGGCTCGTATCCTCGTCGCGGACCCCGTCGACAACGCGGGCGTCCAACGGCTTAAGGCCGCTGGTCACCAGGTGGACGTGAAGCATGGCCTGAAGCCGCATGAGCTGGAAGCCATCATTGGCGACTACGAGGCGCTGGCCGTCCGCTCCGAGACGAAGGTGACGGCGGCAGTCCTGGCGAAGGCACGCAAGATGCAGGTTGTCGGGCGCGCAGGGGTCGGCGTCGACAACATCGACTTGGAAGCCGCGACGCAGCATGGCGTGGCCGTCGTCAACGCGCCCACGGGCAACACCGTCGCCGCCGCCGAACACGCGCTGGCGATGATGATGGCCCTTTCCCGTTACATCCCTCAGGCGGACGCGTCGATGCGGCGCGGCGAGTGGAACCGTCGCGCCTTCATGGGCGTGGAGATGCGGAACAAGACCTTGGGCGTGATCGGCCTCGGCAAGGTTGGCTCCGAGGTTGCCCGCCGCGCCAAGGCGTTCCCCATGCGCATCCTGGCCTACGACCCATACGTCCCGCAGGACTTCGCCCGCAGCATGGGCGTCGAGACGGTCGACATGGACACGCTGCTCGCGCAGTCCGATTACATCACCATACATACGCCGCTCACCGCCGCCACGAAGCACCTCATCGGCGCCGAGCAGTTCGAGAAGCTCAAGCCCGGCGTCCGCATCGTCAATGCCGCGCGCGGCGGGCTCGTCGACGAGACGCTGCTCGACGCCGCGTTGAAGAGCGGCAAGGTGGCCGGTGCCGCGCTCGACGTGTTCTCGCAAGAGCCGCCACCCCAGAACATGCCCTTGCTCGCCAACCCGAAGTGCATCCTCACGCCGCACCTCGGCGCCTCGACCGAGGAAGCGCAGGTCGAGGTCGCCGTCGAGGTTGCCGAGCAGATGTTGGCGATCCTGAACGGCCAGCCCGCCCGCTACACGGTCAACGTCCCGTTCGTGCCCGCCGACGTCCGCGAGGCGCTCGCCCCCTATCTGCCGGTCGCGACCAAAATGGCGCACCTGGCGATCCAACTCGCCGAGGGGCAGTTGGAGGGGATCACCCTGAAGGTGAGCGGCGACTTGGCCCGATACAACACCGCGAGCCTCGCGGCCGCGGCCCTGGTGGGCATCCTCGCCGGCACGTCGGAGGAGCGCGTGAACCTCGTCAACGCGCCGGTGCTGGCGCGCGAGCGCGGCATCAACGTGGTCGAGCAGAAGGACCCCAGCGCCGACCCGCAGTATTCCAACCTCGTGGGCATCGAGGTCAAGACGAACGAAGGCTCCGTCTACATCGCCGGCACCACCGTGGGCGGCAAGACGCACCTGCTGCGCCTTAACGACTTCTACCTTGACATGGAACCGAGCGCACCGTACATGCTGTTCACCAGTCACATCGACCGGCCGGGCATGATCGGCCGCGTCGGAACCATCGCCGGCGAGCACGATGTCAACATCTCGTTCATGGAGGTCGGCCGCGAGGCGCCGCGCGGCCGCGCGACGATGATCGTCGGCCTCGACGACGCGCCATCGGCGGAGATGCTCGCGAAGATCCGCGGCATCGACGGCGTCGTCAGCGTCAAGGTCGTCACGCCCTAGCCACCGCCTTCGAGGGGCTGGCGCGGCAAGCCATGCCCGACTGTCGTTTCGCCACGGCTCGTTGACACTTGGCGTAGTCCGCACCTACTCTCCGCGCACTTTGTCATGCGCCGTCGCGACGACGGCCACGATGAGCCACGTATTTTTTGACAAGGTGAGTATGCGGCGAGACAGCGGACCGGAATTCGATCCCGATCAGATCCTGCGGGACTTGCGGGCCCGCTGGGACCGTTTCCGCGGTGGCGTGGGCCAGGGCGGGTTCACGAGCGACATCAACCTGGTGCCCATCGTGGCCGGCGTGTTGGCCGCGCTCGTCCTCGTTTGGCTTGCCACGGGCTCCTACACCGTCGGCCCGCAGGAGCAGGCCGCCGTGCGCCTGTTCGGCCAGTTCCGTGGGTTGGAGGGTCCCGGCCTCCACTGGTATCCACCCGCGCCCATCGGCACGCGCAACATCGAGCGGGTGCTGGAGACGAAGACGCTGGAGCTGGGCTTCCGCTCGCAGCCGCCTCAGGATGTGCAAGTCGAATCGCAGATGATCACCGGCGACCTCAACATCGTCGATGTCCACATGGTCGTCCAGTACCGCATCACCAACCTCAGAAACTTCCTGTTCAACATCTCCGACCCGGGCGACGCCGACCGCGACACACGGGAGGGCAGGCCCGACGGCCGCACGCTGCGCGACGCCACCGAGGCGGCGCTGCGGCAGGTGGTGGGCCAGCGCGGCATCGACGATGCGTTGACCATCGGCCGCGAGGCCGTGCAGGAGGACACCAAGCGCGTGCTGCAAGCCACGCTGGATCAATACGGCGCTGGCATCGAGGTGCTCCAAGTAGTGTTGCAGAACGTGCGCCCGCCGGACCCCGTGCGCGCCGCCTTCGACGACGTGGTGCGCGCTCGCGTGGACAAGTAGAGCCGCATCAACCAGGCCCGCGCGTACGAGCAGGACCGCCTGCCCCGCGCGTTGGGCGCGGCCCAGGCCACGATGCAGAATGCCGAGGGCTTCAAGCAGTCCCGCATCGCGCTGGCGCGCGGCGAGGCGGCGGAGTTCCTCGCCGTGCTGGCCGAGTACCAGAGCTCGCAGGACGTCACCCGCCGGCGCTTGTACCTCGAGGCGATGGAGGAGATACTGCCCGGCGTGACACTCTTCATCATCGACCCCGAGGCCGGCGATGGCGTGTTGCCGCTCACGCAGGGCGGACCGGCGGCCACTCCGGCGGCGGGGCCATAGGCTACCCATGCGCATCCTCATCGCCGTCGCCGTCGTGCTCCTCGTCGCCGCCATCGTCGGACCGCAAGAGTTCTACGCCGTGGACGAGACGCAATACGTCGTCGTCACCCGCTTCGGCGAGGTGCGAGGCCTCCAGACGACCCCCGGCATCAGAGCGAAGGCACCCTTCATCGACGCCGTCACCACGCTGGACAAGCGCCTACTGCGGGTGGACGTGCCGCCTTCCAGCTTCCCGGACGTCGAGAACTAGTTCCTCGAGATCGACGCCTACGTGCGCTACCGCATCATCGACCCGCGCCAGTTCCGCGAGCGCCTCGGCACCACGGTGGAGGCCTCCTCGCGCATCAGCCAGACGGTCATTGCCGAGCTGCGCGCCGCCACCGGCCAGCGCGCGCGTGCAGATCATCGGTGGCAACATCACCGTCAACGACCAGGGCCTCACGGTCGTCACGCCCCTGCTCACCGCCGATGGCATCCCCGTGCGCGAGGACATCACCCGGCAGGTGACCGCCGGCTCAGATGCCCGCGTGAAGGCGCAGGGCTTCGGCCTCGAGATCGTGGACGTCCGCATCAAGCGCGCGGACTTCCCACAGGCCACCGAGGAGAACATCTTTGCTCGTATGCGGACCGAGCGCGACGTGCAGGCGCAGCGCCTCCGCGCCGAAGGCGAAGAGGAGTTCCTGACGCGGACATCCAATGTCGACCGGCAGGTCGCCATAATCAACGCGGAGGCCGAGGAGCGCGCGCTGACCCTTCGCGGCGAGGGTGAGGCCGAGGCGATTCGAATTCTGGCGGTCGCGCTGGAGCAAGCCCCCCGAGCTCTTCGAGTTCCTGCGGAGCCTCGACGCTTATTGCGCGTTCATCGGCGACGGCTCCACGCTGCTGCTCTCCAGCCAGTCCGATCTGTTCAAGTTCTTGCGGAGCGCGACCGGCGCGCCGCCGACTCCCAGGCCGGCCCCCACCGCCGCCCCGTAGCAGGTCTAACCCGGTGCCGGCGCGCTTGCCGCCGTGGTGGCGGCCTGCCGCGCGGCGTGCGCCTTTCGCTCGCGCGCCAGCAGCAGCGATAGCGCCACGCCCAATGCCGCCAGCGCCGCGAGCATCAGGAAGCCGATCTGGAACGAGCCGGTCAGGTCCTTCACCGCGCCCAGCACGTAGGCGAAGGTGAAGCTGCCGAGGTTGGCGAAGAAGTTGCCGAACCCACTCGCCATGCCCGCTCGGCGCTGCCCGATGACCTCGATCGGCGCGGAGAACAACGAGCCGAAGTAGACCTGCATGAACATCGCGTTGACGCAGACGGCGACGATGACCAATGGCAGCATGGCGAGGGTGCCGATCGATGCCGTCGTCACCGTCAACACGGCGAGCGCGCCACCGATCACCAGCGCCGGCTTCCGCAGTCGGTCGGAGACGTAGCCGCCTATCAGGTTCGATGGGGCCGTGAAGGCCGACGATAACGCCACGACGAACCCGGCGTGCTCCAGCGAGAGCGCATGCTCCTCCACCAGCAGCGTCGGCAGCCAGAACGTCACGCCCGTGACGATGGCAAGCCGCGCGTATTGGATGCCGGAGGCGAGCCACATCACGCGGTAGCGGGCCAGGGCCACGATGTCGCGCACGTGCGCCGTCGGCCCGCCCTCGCCACCGCCTTTCGCCAGGCGCGAGAAGACGACGGCGGAGAGCAGCCCCGCGCCGCCAACGCCGATGAAGATGGCCCGCCAGCCAAGGGCATTCGCCAAGTTGGGCCCAACGAGGTTGAGCACGATGGTGAACAGGAAGCTGGCGCCGATGTAGCCGCCCATGGACGTGGCGCGCCGCGACGGCGAGAAGAGGCTGGCAACGAGCACCATGCCAGGGGCGAATACCAGCGACCGGAAGAGGCCGTTGGCGAGCATGAGCGCGACCGCGTGCCAGTAGGTGGCGATGAAGCCGAAACCGAGCGTCACCACCATGACGCCGAGACATCCGGGGAGGAAGACCCGCCGCGGTCCGAAACGGTCCGACAGGAACCCCGCCGGGATCTGCATGAACGCGTAGATGAGCGTGGAACCCGCCGCAAGCACGCCACCGGCGGTGAACGAGAGGGCCAAATCGTCGCGGATGCGCGGCAAGAACAAGGCCACGGCCGCGAAGCCGACCTGCTGCAACCCCTGGCAAAGGAACAGCAACAGCAGCGTGATGGCGCGCTCGCGCCGCGCGGAGCCGGGAATGCTCGATGGTCTGCCCACGCTGGTCTCAACGGGCCGAGGGGTTGCGAGCATCCTAGCCCCGGCGGGCGGGCGCGGCAAGCGCGTCCCGTGCCGCTCGCGTGAGGCGGTCCGTTGGACCCTTGCCGCCGCTGGCCCGCCAGCGAGAGGTGGAGGCCCGCAGTGGGGGCATGGCCGTTTTTTCAGTCGCCTTGTAGCCCTTTTTGCCCTGTGCTACGATGCGGACGGTAGTTCGTGCCATGCATCACAAATGCCAAGGGTGGCGATGACGACCACGTCGGACGGGGTTCGCGCCAAGGCCCGCGAGGCCATTCGCAACCAGCCCTACAAGACGCACACGATCCTCTCCTCGCTCCTCGCGGTGCAGGACGCCCTAGGCTTCCTCCCGCCGGAGGGCTTGGACGAGGTCGCGCGCCATCGCAACACCACCGTCAACGAGGTGTGGGGCATCGCCTCGTTCTACCCGAATTTCCGCTTCACGGCGCCGGCCAAGCACGTCGTCGAGGTCTGTTGGGGCCCCACCTGTCATGTCATGGGCGCCCAGCCGATCCTGCGGGGGCTGTTGCAGCGCCTCGGCCTTCACGCCGAAGGCGACACACCGGATGGCGCCGTCACCCTGAAAATGAACACCTGCCTTGGCGTGTGCGCGCACGCGCCCGCCATGTCGTTCGACCACCGCCTGGCCGGCCATATGTCGCCGCAAAAGGCGCTGGCCGGCTTGGAAAAGCTGCGGAGCGGCGACCAGCCGGCCCACGCTGGCCACGACGGCGCGCGCACGGCCAGCGGAGGCGCGCGGTGACGGACGCCTATCAGCCACTCCGCAAGCGGGCGGACGGGGTGTGGGCCGGCCTGCACGCGAAGCCCTGGATTCGCGTGAGCACCGGGCTCCAAGGCATGGCGGCCGGCGCCGGCGAGGTGCTGGAGGCGTTGCGCGCCGAGCTGTCGCGACAGCGGGTCGACGCCACCGTCTCCGAGGTCGGCACGACGGGGCTCTGCTACGCGGAGCCGCTCGTGGATGTCCACGTGCCCGGCACGGCGCGCACGTTGTACCACAACGTGACGCCCGAGCAGGTCGCGCGCATCGTCGCCGAGCACGTCAAGGCGCAGCGGCCCATCGCCGAATGGGCGCACGCCACCGCGGACGGCACCTTGGAAGGCGTTCCCCCGCGCGGCGAGCTGCCGATGATGAAAGGCCAAGTGCGCGTGGCGCTCCGCAACGCGGGCGAGATCGACCCGCTCAGCCTCGAGCAATACGTCGCGCGCGGTGGCTTCGAGGGCCTCGACAAGGCGCTCTCGGGCATGACGCGCGAGCAGGTGGTGCAAGAGGTGCGCGATTCCGGGCTGCGCGGCCGCGGCGGCGCAGCCTTCTCCACCGGCACCAAATGGAGCTTCCTCGCCGGCAATAAATCGCCCATCAAATACATCCTCTGCAACTGCGAGGAGGGCGACCCGGGCGCCTTCAACGACAAGACCATCCTCGAAACCGACCCGTTCACGCTAGTGGAGGGTTGCATCATCGCCGGCTACGCGACCGGCGCGAGCAACGGCATCGTCTTCATCCGCCACGGCCACCACGAGCCGATTGAGCGCACCACCCGCGCCATCGAAGCCTGCTACGAGGCCGGCCTGCTCGGCAAGAACATCCTCGGCACCGGCTTCAGCTACGACATGGAGGTTTCGCTCGTCGGCGAGTCCTATGTCGCCGGCGAGGAGACGGCGCTGATGGAAGCGGTCGAGGGCAAACGCTCCATGCCCCGCTTCCGCCCCCCGTTCCCCGCCGCCGTCGGCGTGTGGGGCAAGCCCAGCAACATCAACAACATCAAGACGATCTCCTACGTTCCGGAGATCGTCCGCCAAGGCGCCAAGTGGTTTGCCGGCATCGGCACGGAGCGAAGCAAGGGCACCGTCATCGCGTGCCTGTCGGGGCACATCAAGTACCCTGGCCTGCTGGAAGTGCCATGCGGTATCACCATGCGCCACCTGGTGGAGGTGATGGGCGGTGGCGAGCCGAGCGGCAAGCGGATCAAGTTCCTCCAGACCGGCGGGCCGCTCGGCGGCATGCTGCCGGCGGCGCAGCTCGACATGGTGCTCGACTTCGACGAGATGTCGCGGGCCGGCGCCATGTTCGGCTCGGGCGGGCTCATCGTCTGCAACGAGGACACGTCTATCGTCGATCTGACGCGCGTGCTGCTCGCGTTCGACCAGATGGAGTCGTGCGGCAAGTGCTTCCCGTGCCGCCTGGGCACCAGCCACCTGCTGGAGATACTCGAGCGCGCGTGCGATGGCCGGTCGCGCCCAACCGACCTCGACCTGATGGATAGGGTAGGGCGCAACATGCGCGCCGGATCGCTGTGCGGCCACGGCCAACTTGGCTACAACCCCGTGAGCTCGGCGCTGAAGGCCTTCGCCGACGAGTTCAAGGCGCAGATGAGCGACGCCGGGCCGATTCCCATTCCGCCCTTCGTCGGCCCCCGCTCGACGCGGCGCGGCGCTCAAATGACGGGTGACACGCCCACCGCGCAGGTCTACCCGGAGTTCGTGATCAACCTTCAGCCCGTGACGACGGCTAGCCAGCAGCCCACGGCGGCAGGATAAAGCAGGCGATCGCATGCCCAAGGAAATCAAGATCAAGGTCAACGGCCAGGAGATCGCCACCACCGACGACAAGATGGTGATCCAAGCCGCGAACGACGCCGGCATCTACATCCCCTATCTGTGCTACCACCCCGGCATGAAGCCCTATGGCGCGTGCCGCATGTGCATGGTGCAAGTGGAAATGCCTCCGCCCCCCAACGCGCCCGCCGGCACCGCGCCGGCCCTCGTGATGCAGGCGTCGTGCACCGTGCCCGTCCGCGACGGACTGGTCGTCCACACGACCAACGAGCCCGTGCAGCAGACGCGCGACGTCATCATGGACCTCCTGCTGTCGGAGCATCCGCATGGCTGCCTGACCTGCCACCGCATCGACCTCTGCGGCCCGCAGGACATCTGCCTGCGCCACGTCGACGTGAACGACCGCTGCGTGACCTGCCCGAAGAACGAGCGCTGCGAGCTGAAGGACACGACTCGGTTCCACACGCAGAAGCAGTATTCGGCGCTGACCTACCAATACCGCAACCTGCAGGTGGAAACGAAGGACCCGTTCTTCGACCGCGACTACAACCTCTGCATCGTCTGCGCCCGATGCGTGCGCGCCTGCGACGAGCTGCGCGGCGACGTGGTTTACGGCATGACCGAGCGCGCGGGCCAGGTGCTCGTCGGCACGGCGCTCGGCTCGTCGCTGCTGGAGTCGGGTTGCGAGTTCTGCGGAGCGTGCATCGACGTCTGCCCGGTGGGCGCGCTGGTGGAGAAGGAGAACAAATGGGAGCGCCCGTCGCGCGTGATGCAGAGCGTCTGCGACGAGTGCCCCGTCGGTTGCCAGATCACCTACGAAGTGAACCAATGGGAGAAGGTGGTTCGCGCCATACCGGAGCTGAACGCCCCGGCCAACCACGGCCAGGCATGCTACAAGGGCAAGTTCGGCTACTCCTACGTGAACCACAAGCAGCGCATCAAGCGCCCCATGGTGCGCCGCGATGGCGAGCTGCGACAGGTTTCATGGGAGGAGGCGTTCGCCGCCGCCGCGGAGGGCCTCGCCAAGTATAAGGGTAACCAGTTCGCGCTGATCGCCTCGCCGCGCAATACCAACGAGGAGCTTTACGTCGCGCAGAAGTTCGCCCGCGTCGTGATGGGCACCAACAGCGTCGACCTCGCCACCAACGACCGCCCCGGCGTCTACGAGGCGCTGGCCGACGTGTTCGGTGTTTCCGCCGGCATGGTGAGCATCGACGATTTGAACGCCGCGAAGGCGGTCCTGGTCGTCAGTGCCAACCTCACCGAGGAGCAGAATGTGGTCGGCGTGCCCATCAAGCAGGCGGTGCGCGCGGGCACGCAGCAGCTCGTCGTCATCGACTCGCGCGAGGTCGAGCTCACGCGCCACGCCACGCTCTGGCTGCGGCCATACCCCGGCACGGACCTCGCGGTGGTCGGCGGCATCTTGCGGGCCATCGTCGACGAGGGGCTCGTCAGCAAGGAGTTCATCGACGCGCGCGTCGATGGCTACGACGATTTCGTGAAGTCGCTCGCGCCGTTCACGCCCGAGGCCGTGGAGCGCGAGACCGGGCTGGGGCCGGACCGGCTGTTGGCCGCGGCCAAGCTGCTCGCCACGAACGCGCCGGCCGTTTTCGCCTACGCGCTCGACAACAGCGTCGGCGGCACGCGGCGCCCCACCGCGCGCGCCCTCGCCAATCTCGCGCTCATCACCGGCAACGTCGGCAAGCCCGGCGCCGGCCTGATGCCGCTGCGTCGCGGCGCGAACGACCAAGGCGCGCTCGACATGGGGGCGGAGCCCTTCCTGCTGCCCGGCCAAGCGCCCTTCAACAACGTCGCCGCCTTGAAGCGCATTTCGCGCGCCTGGGGCGCGCCCGTGCCCGACCGGGAAGGCCTGCGGGTCGCCGGCGCATTCGCCGCCGCTCGCAAGGGCGACGTGAAGGCGATGTTGGTCATCGGCGATCACCTCACCTTCGAGGACGGCACGTTCGGCGACACGGCCGCCGCCTTCGACAAACTTGAGTTCATGGTCGCGCTCGACCAGTTCCTATCCCCCACGGCGCAGAAGGCCGATGTGGTGTTTCCTGCCGCGGCCTGGCTAGAGAAGCAGGGCACCTACACCAACCTGGAGCGGCGGGTGCAGCCGCTCAGGCGCGTGTTCAAGAACAAGGCGGTCGATTCGCGCGCCGACCTCGACATCCTGTGCGCGCTCGCCCAGCGCATGGGCGCCGACGGCTTCGCCTACGGCGACAGCGACGATGTTTTGGCTGAGCTTGGGATGGTTGCGCCCGCTTACGCCGGCATTTCGCACCGCCGCTTGCTGGCGGAGGCCGTGAAGACCAAGAAGCCCTCGAACGACAACCCGCTGCCCACCCAGGTGCTCTATTCCGACGCGGTGCCCATGGGCCTGCAGTGGCCTTGCTCGGCGGCCGACCATCCCGGCACCCCCGTACCATTTGGCGAGGGCAAGTTCACCCTTGCCGTGCTATCCTGGCGGGAACGTCCCAAGCACGATGATGCCCAGTTCCCGCTGATGCTGACCCACGGCCGCGTGCTGCTCCAGTCGGGACACCCGATGGAGGTGGTGCCGCAAGGGAAGCTCAACTCGATCAAGCGGGAAGAGTACGTCACGCTGCACCCCGCCGACGCCGCCCGCATGAAGTTCGCCGAGGGGCAACGCGCGCGGATGGTGGCGGCCACGGGCAAGAGCGTCACCGGCACGCTGCGGCTGTCGGAGCAGGTGCCCCCCGGCGTCGTGTCGCTGACGACACTATTCGGAGAGTTGGCGGTGGAGCTGGAAGCCTCCACCCACCCGGACCCCATGAACCATGTGCCTAGGCTGGAAGCGGTCCCCGCTCGCATGGAACCGGCCTAAGAGCGCCTCAGACCGATAACCGATAGGGAGGTACGCCCGGTGGCGTCCATGCAACGCTCGGTTCCGCAGCAGGCTGGAGACAGGACGGCGGGTCTGCCGACCGCCAAGATCGTGAAGCGCCAGGACTATACGGATGACCTGTTCAACATCTGGTTGGAGCCCAGCGTTCCGTTCACGTTCAAGCCAGGCCAGTACATCACGATCGGCGCGGGCGGCATCGAACGCCCCTATTCCATCGCGTCGTCGCCGCACGAACGGCTCATCGAGCTATTCATCGAGTTCGTGAAACCCGAGCACGGCGGCAAGCTGACGCCGCTGCTCTACGCGCAGCGCGTCGCCGACGTCGTCACGATGCGCCCACGGCCCAAGGGCATCTTCACGTTCCAAGAGAAGTACCACAACCACGTGCTCGTGGGCACCGTCACCGGCGTCGCGCCGTATGCCAGCATGCTGCGGAACCACTTCCACAACGGGAAAACCGGCCACCGCTTCTTCGTCATGGAGGGCGCCAGCCACTTCGATGAGTTCGTCTACGACAAAGAATTCCTGGAGTTCGCCCGGCGATACCCTGGCGTCGTCGAGTTCGTCGGAACCGTGAGCCGGCCCCAGGCCGAGCGCAACCAGGGCTGGACGGGGCTCACGGGCCGCGTCAACACCCTGGTCGAGCGCTGCTGCGATGGCTGGGGCCTGCCGCAGGACGACACGCTCATTTACCTGTGCGGCAACCCCGGCATGATCGAGGATGTGAAGGCCCGCATGGGCGGCAAGGGCTGGAACGTGATGGAAGAGCGTTTCTGGAAGGACGACTAGCACTCTCCGTAAGCCGAGCCAAGGGGCGTCCCGACCGGGACGCCCCTTTTCGTTTCCAGGGTGCCGGCCGGCCACGGTCACACGCCCGTTCCGGCGTCGCGGACGCTCGTCTACAATGCGTTCGTCGCCGCATCGGAGGCCAGCTTGCCCACTCCCGTCCGCAAGCAGTATCTCGACATGAAGGCCCAATATCCGGACGCCATCTTGCTGTTCCGGATGGGCGACTTCTACGAGACATTCGACGAGGACGCCCGCACCATCGCCCGCGACCTCGAAATCGTGCTGACGCAGCGCGAAATGGGGCAGGGCGAGTTAGTGCCGCTCGCCGGCGTGCCCTACCACGCTCTCGATTCCTATCTCGCCCGTCTCATCCGCAAGGGGCACCGCGTCGCCATCTGCGAACAGCTCACCGAGCCGGACGGCCGCAAGCCGGTGGAGCGCGGCGTCGTGCGCGTCGTCACCCCGGGCACCGTGCTGGAACCCGCCCTGCTGGACCAGGAGGCCAACAACTACCTTGCCGCCGTGGCCGTCGACGGAAACGCGGCTGGCATCGCCCATGTCGACATTACCACCGGGGAGTTCGGCGTCACCGAGTTGCCAGCAGAGCAGGCCGAGCAAGAGCTCGCGCGCCTGGCTCCCGCCGAGGTGCTCGTGGCGAAGGGCGCCGACGAGGGGTCATGGCTTGTCGCCGAGCGCTCCGGCTACACCGTCACACCGCTGGAGGCGCAGGCGTTCGGCGCTCGCCATGCACGGCAGCGCGTGCTCGATCACTTCGAGGTCACGACGTTGGAGCCGTTCGGCTGCGAGCGCCTGCCGCTGGCGACCGCGGCCGCCGGGGCCGTGCTCGAATACCTGGAGCGGACCAACAAAGGGGTGCTGGGCCAGCTCACCAGCATGCACACCTACGGCGTCGAACGGTTCATGGCCCTGGACCCGCAAACGCGGCGCAACCTGGAGCTGTTCGAAGGCGGCCGCTGGGGCGCCCGCGAGCACTCGCTTTTCGCCGTCCTCAACCTTACCAAGACGCCCATGGGCGCGAGGATGCTCCGCCGGTGGCTCGGCCAGCCGCTGCTCGATCTCGCCGAGCTGCGACGCCGGCAGGACGCCGTGGTGTGGTGCTTCCACAGCGCCGCGCGCCGGCAGCGCCTCCAAGCGGCGCTGGCTTCGATCGGCGACATCGAGCGCGCGCTGCACCGGATTGGCACGGGCATCGCGGTGCCGCGAGAGCTGGTCGCGCTGCGACAGGCGCTCCAACAGGTGCCAGTATTCAAGGACCTGCTAGCCCAGGCACCCGATGCGCCGCGATGGCTGGACGCCGATTTGCTGCCGTGCGCCGACACCGTCGCGCTGCTGAGCGCCGCGATCGCCGACGAGCCACAGGGCGCCGTGGGCGAAGGCGGCGTCATCCGCCCCGGCTTCTCGAAAGAGCTGGATGACGTGCGGTCCATCGCCCAGGATGCGCGCAGTTACATCGCCGCCTTGGAGCGCCGCGAGCGCGAGCGCACTGGCATCTCGTCGCTCAAGGTCGGCTACAACAAGGTGTTCGGCTATTACCTGGAGGTCACCAACCCGCATCTGGCCCTCGTGCCGTCCGATTACGTCCGCCGTCAGACGCTCACCAACGCGGAGCGCTTCGTCACGCCCGACCTGAAGGACTCGGAGGACCGCGTGCTCAACGCACGCGAGCGCCTGGAGGAGCTGGAAACGGCGCTCTACCGCCAGGTGTGCCGCCAAGTCGCGGACCGCACCGAGCAGGTCACGCGCACCGCCAACGCCATCGCCGCGCTCGACGTTCTGCTATCGCTCGCGGAGGTCGCGTCGCGCAACGGCTACGTGCGCCCCGCGCTCGACAATGGCGAGGTGCTGGACGTTCAGGCCGGCCGGCATCCAGTGGTCGAGACGCTCTTGCCGCCCGGCACTTTCGTTCCGAACGACACCAGGCTCGCCACCGCCGACGAGCAGCTCATCATCCTCACCGGCCCGAACATGGCCGGCAAATCGACCTACCTGCGGCAGGTCGCGCTGATCGTGCTCATGGCGCAAATCGGCGGCTTCGTGCCGGCGCGGTCCGCGCGCGTCGGACTGGTCGACCGCATCTTCACGCGCGTCGGCCTGCAAGACGACCTCTCCACCGGCCAGTCCACCTTCATGGTGGAGATGGTGGAGACGGCGGCGATCCTGCACCACGCCACGCGCCGGTCGCTCGTCATCCTCGACGAGATCGGCCGCGGCACCTCCACCTACGATGGCCTCTCCATCGCCCAGGCGGTCGCCGAGCACCTGCACAACGTGCCGAGACTCGGTTGCCGCACCCTGTTCGCCACGCACTACCACGAGCTCACCACCCTCGCGGCCCGGCTGCCACGGGTTCGTAACTACAACGTCGCCGTCGCCGAGGAAGGCGGCAGGGTCGTGTTCCTGCACCGCATCGTGCCGGGCGGCGCCGACCGCAGCTATGGCGTCCACGTGGCGCAGCTTGCCGGTCTGCCGCGCACCGTCATCCAGCGCGCGTGGGAGTTGCTGGCCGAGCATGAGTCAGCCTCGGCCCGCAATGGGCTGGCGATGGGCAAGGACGGGAAGGGCAGGCGCCGCGTTGGCGAGGCACCCCAGCTGTCGCTGTTTGCCGCGCCCGCCGAGCGCGCGCCCGCATTGGAGGCGCTGCGCCGCATCGACGTGAACGCCATGACACCGCTCGAGGCCCTCAACAAGCTCTACGAGTTGCGGAAGCTGGCCGACGAGCACGGGCACGGCTTCGAGCCGGCGCAATGACCAGTCCAGCCCCGGTCATGTTCGTGCACATCACCGATACCCACATCCTTCCGTCGCCCGAGGCGCGCTACCACGGCGTCGACACCGCGGCGACGCTGCGGCGCGTGGTGGCCGAGGTGGTGGAGCTCGAAACGAGGCCCGCGTTCGCGCTGGTGAGCGGCGATCTGACCGACGGCGGCGAACCGGAGGCCTACGCCCGCCTCGCTGGGATACTCCAGCCGTTGCGGGCCGCCGGCATGCCGGTGCTCCACGCCCTCGGCAACCACGACAACCGCCCCGCTTTTTGGGCGACCATCCTGGGCAGGTCATACCAGCCTCCCGAACGCCACCGCCACGCCGTCGAGGTCGGCGGCCTGCGGCTGATCGTGCTCGACTCGCTGATCGAGGGCGAGATCGATGGAGAGGTTGGCGATGACTAGTTGAATTGGCTCGACCGTGAGCTCTCGCGCCCCGGCCCGCTCTTGGGCACCGTGGTCGCGGTGCACCATCCGCCGGTGCCCAAGAGCGGGCCGGGGCGCGGCTTGGAGGCCGACCTGCGAGACGGACCCGCCTGCTGGAAGTCACGCGCGGGCGCATCCGTGGCGTCGTCACCGGGCACGTGCACTACCCAAGCATCGCCGCCTTCGGAGCCGCGGTCATCGCCTCGGCGCCGTCGTCCGCCTTGCTCTTCGACCCGACGGTTGGCCGTTTCCAGGTCGTCGATGGCTTCGGCTACAGCCTCGTCACCGTCACGGCCGGCGGCCTGCTCGCCAACCCCATCGCGCTGCAAGCCGATTGGACGCGCAAGCGAGCCGTGAACCCGTAGCAACGCGGCCCGCTCGCCGTCGATCCATCGAGCGCTGGCACGGAAGCGGCCCCCGGAGATGCGCTCCGGGGGCCGCTTCGCAGCCGAAAACGAAGGCCGACCGCCTATTGAATGGCCCAGGTCGCTTGAACGGTCACGGTGACGTCGAGGTCGCCGGGGTTGATGGGCGTCGGCGGAACCTCCACTCCCGCCGCCTTCAACGAGTCGTACGACGCCTCCGCCCGCACCGGGTAGTTGCCGCCCGTTTCGCTCAGGAACACCAGCTTGCCCAGGCTTGCCTCCGCCGCGCTCGCCATGGCCTTCGCCTTCGCCAGGGCATCCTGCACCGCCAGCGTGCGCGCCTGCGCCGCCACAGCCGCCGGGTCGTCCACCGTGAAGCTGACGCCATGGACGCGCACCGCATCGCCGCCCGCGTTCACCGTCGCATCGATCAGGCCGCTGAGGTTGTTCAGGTCGCGTATCTTCACGGTGATGCTGTTGGTGACTTGGTAGCCGATGATCTTCGGCTCGGAGCGGTGGATGGTACGGCCGCCGTCGGTGCCGATCACCACGTCCTCGTAGCTGTATCGCGGCTGGATGTTGAAGTACTGCGTCTGGATGTCCTTCTCGGCCACGCCACCGTCACGCAAGGCCTTGATCACGCTGTCCATCGCGGTGGCCGCGATGTTGCGCGCCTCGGCGACCGTCGAGGCGAACCCCTCCACCGCCACGTTCATGATCGCCAGGTCGGGCTTGACCGTGACCCGGCCCGAGCCGCTCACGTTGATGCCGGTTTCTTGGGCTGGCGGGTAGTACATGAAGTCGCCCCCCATCGCCTGGCGCATCGCATTCAGCTCGGCGGTGCCGTAATTGCCGCCGGGCACCACGCCGGTCGTGCCCGCGTTCGCCGGGAGACTGGAGCATGCCGCCGCCGTCAACGCAACCAGCGAGAGCCCACCGGCCGCAAGCGCGAGCTTGCCTTGCCGCAACCATTTCGTCCGCATCGCGTCCTCCTCGTGTGGGCCGAGGTCTCGGCCCTTGTTCATAGGTGGAGACGCGCCGCTCGCTCGGAAAGTTCCAGTTGTACCGGAGCCGGATGGCGAAGCCGTCGCGACTTAGCCTCGGCTGGCCGCCCGCCATGTGGCGGCAACCACGGCCAATGCCAGCGCGGCGGTGACGATGCCCAGTCCAAGCTCCGTCCACCGCAGCAGCGAGCGGTCGTCCGAGTCCGGCGCCGGTGCGGCCTCGATCGCCAGCGTGTCGCTCCGCTCCTCGCTGACTGGCATCGCCTTGGACCTTGCCGCGTCGCCATCATCAAGTGGGGGAGCATCGGCGCTCGACGGTGCCAACGCGCCCACATCGTTGACCGGTGGGGCTTCGGTCCCCTGCTCGGCGCTGCGGATTGTCGCGTCGAGCGGGCCAGCGACCGGTGCCGGTCCGGCGATCACATCGACGCCGATGACGGCCGCCAGCAGCACCGCCGTCGCCGCGGTCGCGAGCTGCAACGCGCGCGCGGTGAACGGCGACTCGGCCCGCTGGCGAGTCGGCCGCGCGTGCGGCCCGGCCATTTGGGGCGTGATCGCGAAGCTGCGGCGCGGCTCGACGCTTGGCTGCGCGCGCAGCACGTCGCGCACCCGGCGCAGTTCGGCGAGCTCCGCGCGCAGCGGGCCATCGTCCCGCAGGCGTGCTTCCAGGCGAGCCGCCTGCTCGGCGCTCAGGCGGTTGTCCAGATACTCGTTTAGGAGTTCCCTGTCCCGCTCGGTTTTGTTGGAGAATGGCAAACGCATCTCGCTCCCTCAACCGTTCTGACGTGGAGAGTCGCCAGAAAGTTCCATCATCGGTCGCAAAATCTGGCGCAGCCGTTCGCGCCCGCGGCTCAGGCGGGATTTCACGGTCCCAACGGCGATGCCGGCGATCTCGGCCGCCTCCTCGTAGTCCATGCCTTGCAGGTCGACCAGCGTGACGAGCAGCCGCTGGTTTTCCGGCAGCCGCGCCAGCGCCTCGTGCACCATGCGGCCGGTTTCCGACTGGAGCGCCTGTTGCTCGGGCGTGGCCTCGCCCGACGCCGACGGCCCATCCGGATCGCCCTCGCCGGTGATCGCCTCCAACGAGCTGGAGCGGCGCCGGTGCGGCGAGCGCAGGTGGTCGCGGGCGCCGTTGGCGACGATGGCGAGCAGCCACGAACGGACGTTGCCGCCGCGGTAGCGGGCCAGCGCGCGATACGCCGAGAAGAACGCCTCTTGGGTCACGTCCTCGGCGGCGGCGGGGTCGCGCACCATCCGCAGCGCGATGTTGTAGGCGAGGCGTTGATAGCGCTCGACCAGGAGGTTGAACGCCGCGAGGTCGCCCTCGCGGGCGCGGGTCACCCACCGCTGGTCTTCTTGATTCGTCTCGGGGAGCTGGGACACGCCTTCCCGCCGTGAGGATTGGTGCACGCAGCGCCGCATTGTAGCATTGGGCCCCAACGCGGCAGGCGACGGCCAAGTCTACGACCGCTGCTATAATGGGCGGAAGCCAACTGGGACCCAGTTCACCGCATGCGTTCAATCATCCGCGAGTCGATCGAGACGATAACCCCGGCGCTTTTCGTCCTGCTCGTGGTGCACCAACTCGTGGGGCACTACGAGGTCCACCAGTCCAGCATGTTGCCGCGGTTGACGGAGGGTGATCGCGTGCTGGTGCATAAGGCCGCGTTCATGGAGATCGACGCCGCGCGCGCCGCCCGGTGGCTGCCGTGGGTGCGGGCGGACGCCGGCGATGAGTGGCACCCGTTTGGCGAGCCTGGCCGCGGCGACATCATCGTCTTCCACTGGCCGCGCGATCCGTCGCAGGACTTCGTGAAGCGCGTCATCGGCCTGCCGGGCGACACGGTGGAGATCCGGTCGGGCACGGTTTACGTCAATGGCGCCGCTCTCGACGAGCCCTATGTGCAGCGTCCGCTCGCCGACAGCCACCGCGCGATCACCGTCCAGCCGGAACGCTATTATGTGCTGGGCGATAACCGCGCGGCCAGCGACGACTCCCGTGACTGGGGAACGGTGCCGGCAGACCTCATCGTCGGCAAGGTGCAGGTGAGCTTCTGGCCGCTCGAGCACTTCTCGTTTCTAACCACGGTCGCGACGGCGCCCTGAGGCGCTCTCCGCCATGCGTTAGACTGGTTTTCCAGGCTTCCGTTCGAAAAGCACGGCGAGTGGGCATCGTCGCCGGAACGCCGATCTAGTGACCCCGTAGCTCAACGGCAGAGCACCGGACTTTTAATCCGTGCGTTGTGGGTTCGATTCCCACCGGGGTCACCAGCCCATCGTGCGCCGGTTTATACGCGGACGCTAGGCGGCCATGTCCTGCTCCGCCCCCGGCCGCGGGCGGCGCAAGCCCGGCGTCTCGGCCGCCGACGCGGTGCCGAGGGTCGCGGGAGCTACGGCGTGGCGTCGTGACGGCTCGCTGCTCACGTCGAGACAGGTGCGACACTGGTACAGCGCCGAGGCGACGTGTACCCAGTCGTGTACGTGACGGGCTGGCTGCGCGAAGGCCTTGAGAACATCCTCCGACTTGGGATGAGGCCGTGAACGTGGCCTGATTCGTCGGAGGATGGTAGCGGACGCCCAGCCTGATTGACGTGCCCGCCTCGATGAAAACGACTAGTCCGGACGGGCTAGGCCCCCATCGTTACGCGGCCTGGACGGCGGCGACAGGGCCCCTTGGCCTCAGGTCGTGCGGACGATCCGCTCGTTGTCGCGACGCCAATGGCCGGCAAGCAGCGGCGACGCCTTGAACAAGCCATCCCAGTCTCGAAACGGCGTGTCTCACAGACGGCTCGCGCCGAGCACCTTCAGCACGATGTTCACGGCGCCCGAGCTGTGCATGCTGGCTCCCGCGGCCGCCGCCCGCGCCGACCATGCCCGGTGTATCTGCTCTTCCCAGTCGGAAGGAACGTGCGTCTGCGGTGGGGACGTCTGCGGCATCGGTGTCGGCCCCGGCTCCGGCCTCGCTTCGACGGCGGCCGGCTCGGGGCTTGGCGACATCGGCTTCGGCGGGGGAATGGGCGCGATCAGCCGTCGCCGCCGCGGCGCGGCCGGCTTGGCGGCGCGGGCGGGCGGATGCTCGGCCCGTGCGGGGGCTGGGGAAGGGGCCTCCTCGGCCGCTCCCGGCTTCGACGGCTTCTTCGCCAGCGGCTTGCTCAGGTCTTAATACTCGTCGCACGCCCCCACCAGCAGGCTGGAGGCCTCGTGCCTCGGCCCCGCGCCGATCACATAGCTGCCGGTCTGCCGCAGCACGCGCACCAGGTGCAGGAAGTCGCCGTCCTTCGTCACGATCACGAAGCAATCGACCGCGCCGCGGTTCAGCAGTTCCATCGCGTCGATAGCCAAGTGAATGTCGCTCGCATTCTTCCCGCGCGTGGTCGAATCGACCTGGATGCGTTCGATGCCGAGTTCGGCCAGGCCACCCTTCCGCGTGGACGACGACGCCCAGTTGGCGTAGGCCCGCTTCACGATCACCCGGCCACCCTGCGCGGCGCGGTCCAAGAGGTCCCCGAACGCGGACACGGACACGTTTTCGTAGTCGATGAGCACGGCGACGCGGTGGTCGCGGCTGGATAGCACGGAAGGTCTCCTCTGAATTCGAAGCGGAGGCGGTATGCGGTTCGTCAACGCCTCGGCATCTCGAGCGGGGTGTCATCGCGGTTGGCCCACTCGCCCATGGAGCCATCGTACATCCGCACGCGCGGAAAGCCCATGAGCGCGAGCGTGAACGCGGAGTGCGCCGCGCGAATGCCGCCTTGGCAGTAGGTATGGACGCGCTGCTCCGGCGATAGGCCCGCTTGTTGCAGCAGCCGCGCGATCTCGCCGGGCGGCCGGAAGGTGTGGTCCGCTTCATTGACGACGTCCACCCACTCCATGTGCACGGCGCCCGGCACGTGGCCCACCCGCTTGTTGCCACGGGCGTTCGTGCCCGCGTATTCGTCGGCCGCGCGCACGTCCCAGACCGCCTCGCCAGGCTGGCCGATGGCCGCCTTCAGCGTCTCCACTGTGTCCAGCATCGCCTCTTGTGGGCGCGGCGTGAACGGGCGCCGTCGTGCCGCCGGCGGTTGCCGGTAACTGTACGACTGTCCGCCGCGCGCCGACGGGGTCACTTCGATGGGCCGCCCCTCCCGCGTCCACTTCAGCCAGCCGCCGTTCAGCACGCGCACGTTGTCATGGCCGTAGTAGCGCAGCACCCACCACAGCCGCGCCGACGCATTGCTGCGGTTATTGTCGTAAACCACCACCGGCGTCCCATCGCCGATGCCCAACGACTCGAAATGCTGCTTGGCCTGCTCTGGCGGGGCGACCACCCTTGGATCGGCGGTGCTTTTCACGTTGTAATTGGGGCCGGCCGAGACGGCCCCGGGGATGTGAGCCTTCGCGTGCGCTTGCGGGATGTCCATGTCCACGATGACGAGGTCGGGGTAGCGCAGGCGGTCGGCGAGCCAGTCGGTTTCCACCAGCAAATCGGCCGGATAGGGTCGGGAAGCCATGCAGTCCCTCCTGGTGCGCTCGCCGAGGTCGCTGCGCGTAGTCTCTTGCGCGCCACCCAGCCTGTCAATCGCGCCGGGGCACGCTCCAAGCGTGCGGTATACTTTTTCGAGCGGCAGCGAGGCCATCGCTGCCTATTTCATGCGGAGCATCGGAGGCTTCATGACTGTGCGGCGCCACCTGACCCAAGTGGACATGGCGAAGATCGTGTCCCTGTCCAAGCGCAGAGGGTTCGTCTTTCCATCCAGCGAGATCTATGGTGGCGTCGGCTCCACGTGGGACTATGGGCCACTTGGCGTCGCCCTGAAGCGCAGCGTGAAGGAGGCCTGGTGGCGGGCGATGGTGCTGGAGCGCGACGACATCGTCGGCCTCGATAGCGCCATCATCCAGAGCCCGCAAGTGTGGGTTGCCAGCGGCCACGCCGCCGGCTTCGTCGACCCGTTGGTCGACTGCAAGGTCTGCCGTGGCCGCTTTCGCCCCGACCACGTCAAGGTCTACAAGGTCGTCGGCAGGGGCGGCGAAGAGCTGGGACTCGTCTCTGCGGTGGGCAACGCGCTGGGCGAGGTCACGAAGGAGATAGTGGAGCGAGGCAAGGCGCAGGCCAAGTCGCGCGGCAAGGAGTTCGGGTCGCTGCAAGAGGCGGGCGTCGCCACCGACTACCCGGCCGCGCTGATCCCCTGTCCCAACTGTGGCGCCGCGCCTGGCAGCCTCACCGAGCCGCGCATGTTCAACCTCATGTTCAAGACCTTCGTCGGCCCCGTCGAGGACACCGCGAGCCAGGTGTGGCTGCGCCCGGAAACCGCGCAGGGCATCTTCATCAATTTCGACAACGTGCTCACGACCACCCGCATGAAGCCGCCCTTCGGCGTGGCGCAGATCGGCAAGTCGTTCCGCAACGAGATCACGCCCGGTAACTTCATCTTCCGGACCCGCGAGTTCGAGCAGATGGAAATGGAGTATTTCGTGAAGCCCGGCGACGACGAGAAGTGGCACGACTATTGGGTGCGCGAGCGCCATGACTGGTTCCTGTCGCTGGGCATCAACAAAGACAAGATCCGCGTCCGGCCGCACGAGAAGTCGGAGCTGGCGCACTACTCGAAGGCCACCTCCGACATCGAATACCTGTTCCCGTGGGGCTGGGGCGAGCTCGAGGGCATCGCCAATCGCGCCGACTTCGACCTCAAGCAGCACGCCAAGCACAGCGGCAAGAAGCTGGAATACTTCGACCAGGAAATGAAGGAGCGTTACGTTCCCTACGTAATCGAGCCGGCCCTCGGCGCCGACCGCGCGGCCCTCGCCTTCTGGCTCGACGCCTACGACGAGGAGCCGGCCAGGGCCATGGGCGCGGCGTCCGAAGGACAGGCCCCCGGTGCGTCCGACGAGGCCAGGGTAGTGTTGCGCTTCCACCCCGACATTGCCCCCGTGCAGGTGGCGGTTCTGCCGTTGAGCCGCAACGAGAAGCTGACACCGACCGCGCGCGAGGTGCACGCCAGTCTCCGCAAGCGGTTCGTCACCCAATACGACGACGCGCAGTCCATCGGCCGCCGCTATCGCCGTCAAGACGAGATCGGCACGCCGCTCTGCGTCACCATCGATTTCGACACCGTTGAGAACGACAACGCCGTCACCATTCGCAACCGCGACTCCATGCGACAGGTGCGCGTGCCCATCGCCGAGCTGCCCGCCGCCGTCGCCGCCCAGCTGCGCGAGATGGGCAGCACGAGGGCGTAGCGCGATGGAGCGTGCGGCGCCGGTCGCCTGCATGCTAAGGTAGCGCCGTGCGGATTCTCCACCTGTCAGACATCCACATCGGCGTCGAGAACTACGGCCGCCCGGCGACCGAGTCCGAGGTCGCCGCATTGCCGCCGCACTTCGCGCCCGGCGCCGACCGCGCGCAATACGTCGGCATGTCCACGCGCCTGCTCGACTTCCTCTGCACCTTGGACGAGGCGATGGCCCATGCCCTGGCGAACGACGTCGACCTAGTGCTCTTCGCCGGCGACGCCTACAAGAGCCGCGATCCATCCCAAACGCACCAGCGGGAGTTCGCGCGGCGCATCGCGCGGCTGTCGCGCGCCGGCATCCCGGTGTTCCTCACCGTGGGCAACCACGACTTGCCGCACGTCGCCAACCGGGCCACGGCGCTCGAAATCTTCCCCACGCTCGCCGTCGACAACGTCACCGTGGGCGCGACGCTGGAAACCTACCGCGTGTCGACGCGGCACGGCCCCGTGCAAGTCGTCGCCTTGCCGTGGGTCCGCATCGGCGAGTTCATGAAGCGCGAGGAAACGCGCAACCTCACGCTGGAGCAGATCACCCGCTCCGTCGAGGCGCGCATCACCGCCTTGCTTCAGGAGCAAGCCGAGGCGCTCGACCCGTCGCTCCCGGCGTTCCTGTGCGCCCACGTCACCGTCACCGGCGCCGTCTACGCGTCGGAGCGCACCATGATGCTGGGCAACGACCACGCGCTCACCCTAGGCACCATGGCGAATCCGGCGTTCGACTACGTGGCCCTGGGCCACATTCACAAGCACCAAGTGCTCACGCGCAACCCGCACGTCGTTTACCCCGGGAGCCTACAGCGGGTCGATTTCTCGGAGGAGGCGCAGGCCAAGGGCTTCTGTGTCATCGATCTGGACGAGCGCCGTCCACGAGGCGAGCGCCTGCGCGACTTCCGGTTCGTGGAGGTTGGGGCGCGCCGGCTGCTCACCATCGACGCGCGCGCCGGCGAGGGCGACGACCCCACCGACAAGTGCCTGATCGCCATCGAGAAGCAGGCGTCCCTGGTGGAAGGCGCCGTGGTGCGACTGCGCGTCGCCATGCCCACAGCGGTGGCGCCGCTGTTCCGCGAGCCCACCGTGCGGCAGGCGTTGGCGCCGGCGCATCACGTGGCGGGCATCGAGCGGCAAATCCAGCGCGACCACCGCACCCGGCTGGGCGACGAGGATGCCGCGTCGCTCACGCCCATCGATGCGTTGCGACGCTATCTGGCCGCGCGGAACACGCCCGAGGCCCGCAAGCGCGACCTCGTGGCGGCCGCCGAGGAGTTGTTGCGCCATGAGGTTGAGGGCCATGCGTGACCGCACGATTGACCCGGCATGGCCCAACCGCCACAATAATGCTGGCGTCTCGATAATACGCACGCGAATACCGGAATGACCGGCTCAAATAATCAAGACCTCCGAGGAGACTTACGGGAGCGCGAAATCCAGAACCTGCGCGAGGCCTATGACGGCCTGCGGCGCCGGTTCACGCTGCTCGCCGGGCTATCGCGCCGCATGTCGGCCACGCTTGACCCGCAGGCCGTGGTGCCGCAGGTCGTGGAGGCCGCGTGCCAGCTCACGAACGCGAAATACGGCGCGCTCGTCATCTTCGGCCCCGATGGACGCATCCGTGAGTTCATGACGCACGGCATTTCGGCCGAGGACCGCGCCAAGATCGGCAACCTGCCCGAGGGCCTCGGGCTGCTCGGCCTGCTGCAGCACCTGCAGCAGCCCATACGCGTCGCCGATCTCACGAAGCACCCGCACTCGGTCGGCTTTCCACCCAATCACCCGCCCATGTAGTCGTTCCTCGGCGTGCCGTTGCGCTGGGAGAACCAACCGCTCGGCAACCTGTACCTCACCGAGAAGCAGGGCGAGGCCGAATTCTCTCCCGAGGACGAAAGCCTGTTGGTGCTGCTGGCCGATCAGGCCGCCTTGACCATTCACAACGCCAACCTGCACCAGCGCGCCGAGGCCGAGCGCCAGCGCCTCCAATCGCTGGTGGACACCTCGCCCATGGCCGTCGTGCTCATCGACGCGGCCACGCAGCAAGTCGTCATCGCCAACCGCGAGGCCTCGCGCATCCTCAACACGCCATTCCAGCAGGGCGTCTCCTTCCGCGAGTTCTTCAGCAAGTCGAAAGTCCTGCGCCCCGACGGCAGCGAGTTCGTCCCGGAAGATCGTCCCACGGCGCGCGCCCTGCTCCGCGGCGAGCGCGTGCTCGCCGAGGAGATGCGGATACAAACATCGGATGGCTCGTCGATCCTGGCGCTCGCCAATTCGACGCCGATCCATGGTCCGGACGGCGCCATCACCGGAGCCATCACCGTCATCCAAGACATGACGCCGCTGGAGGAGCTCGAGCGCATGCGCCACGAGTTCCTGGGCATGGTGAGCCACGAGCTCCGGACGCCGCTCACGGCCATCAAGGGGTCGGCGGCGATGGTGCTCGGCAGCCGGCGGCTCCTGAGCGCCGAGGAGCTCGGCGAACTGTTCGTCATCATCGACGAGCAGGCCGACCGGCTCCGCGACCTGGTCGACAACCTGCTGGACATTACGCGCATCGAGGCGGGCACCCTGTCCGTCACGCCTGCCCCGACCGACTTCGATGCCGTGCTGCGCGACGTGCTGGGCACGTTCGGACGCACAACGCCGGGCTACGAGGTGCGCGTTTCCGGCACCGCTGGTCTGCCGAAGGTGAACGCCGACGCGCGGCGGCTGGGCCAAGTGCTGATGAATTGCTGACGAACGCCGCCAAATTCTCGCCCGCCGGGTCGCCCATCGAGGTGACCGCATCGAGCGACGCGCAGCAGATCACCGTCAGCGTCCGCGACCGCGGCCGCGGCATCGCCCCGGACGGACTCGGCCGGCTGTTCCGCAAGTTCACCCAGCTGCCGGACGAAAAGGGCAAGACGGCTCCCGGCAGCGGCCTCGGCCTGGCGATCTGCCGGGGCATCGTCGAGACGCATGGCGGTCGTATCTGGGCCGAGAGCCTCGGCATCGGCAAGGGCGCCACGTTTACGTTCACCGTCCCCGTCGCCGGCGTCGCCCCGGCGCCAGCGTTGCCGGTGCGCCCGCCGCCACGGCAATCGCCCCAGCCACCCGTCGAGGCGGCGAGCGTCGAACGTCCACGCGTCGACGTGGCGGACCGCTCCACGCACATGGGCCGCGTCGGCCGGGCAGGGGAGCGCACGAGCATCGTTGCCGTGGACGACGAGCCGCAGGTGTTGCGCTTCGTGCGGCGCACCTTGGAGGAGGCCGGCTACGAGGTGGCGACCGCCTCGGACCCCCAAGAGGCGGTGAAGCAGGTCGAGCTGCAGGAGCCGGACCTGGTGCTGCTGGACTTGCGCCTGCATGGCCTGAGCAGCCTGGATCTGCTCAAGCGCATCCGCGAGTTCACCGGCGTTCCCGTCATCTTCCTCACCGGCGAGACGCAGAGGGAGGAAGCGGTGCGGGCCCTGCGCGCCGGCGCCGCCGACTAAATCACCAGGCCCTTTTCTCCCTCGGAGCTGGTTGCCCGCATCGAGGCTTCCTTGCGTCGCCGCGTGCTGCCCGATCAGATGGAGATGCGGCCACCCTTCCGCTTGGATGGGCTCGTCGTGGACTTCGCCGACCGCGTCGCGACCGTGGACGGCAAGCAGGTGGCACTGTCCGCCACCGAATACAAGCTGCTCTACGAGCTCTCGACCAACGCCGGCCGCGTGCTCACCCACGACCAGATATTGCAGAACGTTTGGGGCGCCGAGTACGCCGGCGAGCACGAGCTGGTGCGCTCGTTCATCCGAAACCTGCGCCGCAAGCTCGGCGACGACGCCCGCAACCCGCGCTTCGTGCTGACCGAGCCGCAAGTCGGCTATCGCATGCCCCGCCCCGGAGCCTAGCCGCCCGGCTCTTTCACGGGCCATTCACACGCGCGGCCCGCCCCATTCATGTAGTCGCCACGGTTGACGCCCTAGCATGTCCACATGACACCGTGGGAAACGACCGTGCAGGCAAGACCCATGAGCGAGCTGGTCGCGAGCCAGAGCGATGACGACCCGTCCGGGGCCGGCGTGGCCGCGCGCGTGGTGCTGGTGGTAGAGGACGATCGGGCGGTCGCGCGCATGCTCCGCATCGCCATGCGTTCGGCGGGGTTCGAGGTCATCGAGGCTCGCACCGGCGCCGATGCGCTGGCCCGCGCGAGCGGCGCCAAGATCGACGCGGTCGTGCTCGACCTCGGCTTGCCGGATGGCGGCGCCGGAAACGTGCTGACGTGGCTGCGCGCGAAGAACGACCGCATGCCCTGGCTCGTCATATCCGCGCTGGACCAGCACGAGGCCGCGCGGCAATACGGGCAGTTCGACGGTCATTTCGTCGCGAAGCCGTTCGACCCATGGATGCTGGTCCGCCGGCTGGAGGACCAGCTCTCGCGCTAGTCCCGTGTGGCTGCTCGTCGCCATCCCGTGCGCGGCAAGGCACCATCGCGGTCAAAATCCGCGCCGAAGTCTCGTAAATGAGTAGTTGCAATTCGTAAGACGGCATGCTAAAGTCGCCGTCCGATACATCGCGAACGGTCAGCCTGCCAAGGGCGTCCAACCCGGCCTTGGTGAGGCGGGGAGAGGAGGATCGACATGGTGGTTTGGTTCAAGACCTGCCCGAAGTGCGCCGGTGATCTGACGGAGGAGCATGACATCATGGCTACCTCCATCGCCTGCCTGCAATGCGGCTATCTGCTCAACCGCATCGAGGAGAGCGCCCTTCGCCGCATCGGCCAGATCCCCACGCACCGTGAGGCATCGCTGGCCGCCGCCCGCAAGAGCGCCTAGCCCCGCCACGCGCGGCCGTCCGGATCGATGGTCGTCATCAGGCCCGGCATCGACAGCCGGGCCTTTCCGTGTTTCCGCGCAATACAGGGAGGAGGCGCGCCAGCGCGGCGCGCCTCCTCCTACTCGCGATACTCGCATGCGGTCCGCCCCCGGTGCCAGCGCCGTGCTAGCCTGGGCGCACCAACAACACGGGGCCGGCGCTGTGGCGCACGACATGGTGGGCCACGCTGCCCAGCACCCACCGCCCCACGCCCGACCGCCCATGCGTTGTCATCACCACCAGCTTGTCGCCCGCCTTGCCCACCTCCTCCATGATGACGGAGGCCGGGAAGCCGTCAACCGTGCGCGTTTCGACCCTCGCCACGCCGGCCGCCGCGCCGAGGCCTTTTCCACGTAGGCTTTCGCGTCCCTCGCCACCTCTTCCATGAACTCCTGCGAGGGGAAGGTGGCCGTGCCGTAGTCGCCGTAGCCCAGCCCATACGCCGCCGGCGTGATGGCCCGCGCGACGGTCACGAGCACGTTGAGTCCCTTGGCGATGTCCACCGTCGGCGTCAGCGCGGCCTCCGCCAACTACGACCCGTCCAGCGGCAGCACCACGCCGTGAATCGCCGGCGCCCCGGCGGACGGCTTCTCGGAGGCCCGCATCACGAGCACAGCCGACTTGGCGTGGTGCACCACCTTGTCGGTCACCGAGCCCATCACCCACCGGCCCAGGCCCGACCGCCCATGCGTCCACATCACGATCAGGCTGTCCGGCGTCTTGTCGGCCGCCTCCATGATCTTCTCGGGCGCGGAGCCTTCCAGCACGCCGATGGTGGCGTCGATCTTGTCTTTTCGCAAGCCAGCCGCGGCCTGCTCCAGGCTTTCCTTGGCCTGGGCCATGGCCGACCGGTGGAGCTTCTCCCACACGTCGGGGCTGATCGAGCTGTTGGCGAGAATGCCCACCGTGGCGGTCGCCTGGGCCGTACGCACTTGCTCGCTCACCTGCTCGGGGCTCTCCACCACCGCCACCAGCGTCACCGGCGCGTGCAGCGTGGTGGCCATCATCTTGGCGTAGGGCAACGCCTGCGCCGCGACCGCGGAGCCGTCCAGTGGAACTACGATGCGCTTATACATGAAACAGTCTTCTGCTACTGTTGGCGGTGGGTGCGGAGTGGGTCAGGCCCAGTCCGCTGGCCGCTTGAACTACGCCCGTCAGCCTAGTCAGGAGGCGTGCTTTGGACGTGAACGGACGTTATTCCTACGTGAAGACTCCGTCAAGCCGATGGTGGGGCTCCGTGCCGGCCCCGATTCCAAACGAGGGATGGCCGCGCAAGCCGGCTACGCCTCGTGCTCCTCGATCACGATCTCTTGCAGCGAGTCACCTGGGCTGTTCGGCCCTTCCTGCGATGGATCGCGCGGCCGCAGCTTCTGCAGCACGTCCATCCCGCTCGTCACCTTACCGAACACCGCGTGGCGGTCGTTCAGGTGGGGCGTCGTCGCGTAGGTGATGAAGAACTGGCTGCCGTTCGTGTTCGGGCCCGCGTTTGCCATCGAAAGGGTCCCCGGCCCATCGTGCCGCAGGCTCTTCGAGAACTCATCCGCGAACTGATAGCCGGGGCCGCCACGGCCCGTGCCCGTCGGATCGCCGCCCTGCGCCATGAAGCCGCGGATCACCCGGTGAAACGTCGTGCCGTCGTAGTAGCCGTCGCGGGCCAAGAATACGAAGTTGTTGACCGTGCGCGGCACTTCCTTGGCGAACAAGGCGACGACGATGTCGCCCTTGCCCGTCCGAAAGGTCGCGGTGTAGCGCTTGTTCGGGTCAATGGTCATTGGGGGCGAGGACTTGTATTGCTTCAACGGGGTCTCCTCGATGCTGATCGGTGGGGCGGTCGCCGACCGCCGACACGAGCCGGCACCGTCGCTCGACGCGCACACTAGCATACCGCGAGCTCGGCGCGCTACCGAGGGTGCCGAATACGCCATGGACCGGAGGTGCTAACCCTCAAATCGATTACGGGCGGGCATCCTGGCAGGGAGAATGCCCAACATCTACCGTGGGAGGCGTGGGCCGCCCACCGATTCACGGGTGGCAACCATGCCGCGAGCGGCGTGGCGGAGTGCGACACGGTGGAAGAGCAGGATACATTCGAGTCGGGCAACGGCGGGCCCGAGCGCGCGGCCGCGTTCACGGGGCCGTCCGATTGGCAGACGCAGTTAGGCGTCGCCCTGGCGGTGTGGGCAGCCTACACCGGCGCGCTTGCCCTCGGCCTTGGCCCCGTCGGCCACGCGGCGCGCGTGTTGGGCCTGGTGCCCGTGGCCGTTGTCGGCGCCATGCTTGGGCTCAGGGCGGGCCTCATCGCCGGCGCCGTCGCGGTGCCTTGCCAGGCCATCCTCATCGCCCTGGTCGCCGGAGGCTGGGATAACGTGCTCAGCCCGCAAACCGTGGTCGAGCTGCTCATCCTGGTTGGGCTTGGCATGCTCACCGGCCGCCTCCGCGACCAAGTAGGGCGCGCCCACGGTGAGCACGCCGCCTCCGCCGGTGGGGCGCCGTCGCAGTCCATCCTCGACGCCATCCAACGCTCCGCCGAGGCGGTGCGCGCGGAAGCCCGCAGCCTCGTCCAGTCCCTCGACACGCCCATCGCCATCGTGCAGGGCCGCGCGACGGTGTTCGTGAACGATGCGCTCGTGCGTCTGTGCGGCTTGCCTCGTCCGATGACGCCATGGCGATGCCGCTGGAAGAGCGCATCGGGGTGTTGCCGCCGGACGGCACCTCGCGGGGCAAACTGCACCGGCCGGACGGCACCGCGCTCGACGTCGAAACCACGGTGGGCCCGCTGTCATGGGATGGCGCCCCGGCCACGCAGGTGACGGTGCGCGACGTGACCGCGGCCACTGATGCCGAGGCAGCCACCCGACGCGCTGCCGAGACGCTTGCCGAGGCCGAGGCGACATTGCGCGAGGCCCAACAGGCGCGACAGGAAGCCGAGCTCTCCCGCCAGCCGGCGGAGGATGCTCCTCCGGAGACGGTCGAGGCGGCGTCGCCGGGTGCCCCGGTCGAAGCATCCGCCGTCGACAGTCCCGCCCTGGCCGTGGCGCATGCCGAATCGGTGGAGCCCATCTACCGCACGCTGCTGAACACGACCCACGATGGCGTCGCCGTCGTTGCACACATGCGGATCGTATCGTGCAACCCGGCGTTCGCGCGGATGCACGGGCATGCGACGGAGCAGGTTGCCGGCCTTCCACTCGACGTGTTCGTGCACCCCGACGACTGGCCCTGGCTTGCCGGCCGCATCGCGCGCTGGCGCGCCGGCGAGGCCGCGGCACCGGTGCACTATCGGGCCAATCGCCCGGACGGGCGCCGGCGCATGGTGGAAATCGTGGCCGCGCCCCTGTCGGCCGATGTCAAGTCCTCGGCGCTGCTGGTGCTCACCCGCGATGTGACCGAGCGCATCCACATGGAGCAGTCGCTCAAGGAGGCCGAGGCCGCCTAAGAGGCACTGGTCGAGCACATGGGGCTGGGCGTGACACTCAGCGCCAGCGGCAAGCGTCTGTTCGTCAACGAGGCCTTCGTCCGCATCTTCGGCTTTCGCGACAAGCAAGAGGCACTGGCCTGGCCGGCGGGCGCGCAGGTCGCGCCGGAGGACTGGGCCCGTTTCCAGGCGTATCGCGACAGCCTAAAACCGGGCGAGGTGTCGGTGGAGGCGATGGACGTCCACGCCACCCGCCGCGACGGCACACCCATCATCACGAACGTTTCGGCGGTCGCGGTCATGCACCGCGGGCAAAGGGCCGTGCTCTCCGTCGTCCGAGACGTGACCAAGGAGCGCGAAGCGATCGAGGCGTTGCGCGTCTCCGAGGAAGCCTCCCGGCAGCGCTCGGACGAGCTGGGTGCAATGTTCGCGATATCGAACATCCTTCTCCCGCCGCGCGCCATTCCATGACCGCGTGGGCGAAGCCATGCGCGAGGTCGCCAGGCTGGTGCAAGCGGACCGTGTCACCGTTAGCGCACCCGATGAGGACGGCCTCCGCACCATCAGCACGCAGACGGGAGACGACGCCCCGCCTGTAGGCGCATCTGTGGACGACGACCACGCCGTCTCCGACGTGATCGCCAGCGGGCAGCCCATCGTGCTCGGCGATCGGCGCGACGCGCCCAACTCCGCCGGCTCCCCAATGCGCTCGCTATCGCTGGTGCCCATCATGTTGGATGGCCGCACCGTCGGCGTGATCAGCGCGGGTTCCACGCGCCCCGACCACTTCGATCCCGAGCGTGTGCGCGTGCTCACCGTCGTCGCCTCCGTCATCGGCGCCCACCTGGATAATGCCCGCCTCGCAGCCGCACAAGCCCTAGCCGCCACGAAGCCCACGCCTTGCCGCGCGGCACCGCATCGTCGCTGGCTAGTTCACGCGGTTGCGCGGCGGCCGGCCGTCCAGCACCTCGCGTACCGTGCGCGCCGCCTTCACTCGCAGGTCGATGTCCGACTCCTCGCTGTAGAACGAGGCGTGCGGCGTCACGATCAACCGGCCCTGCACCCAGGCCTCGCCGGCCCGCCAAGCGCGGATCAGGTCGGGCTCCGGCACCGGCGGCTCTTGGGGCAGCACGTCCAACCCGGCGGCCGCTATCCGTCCATCGCGCATCGCCCGCCCCAGCGCGTCGATGTCCAGCACCCTCCCGCGCGAGGTGTTCACCAGCATCGCACCGGGCTTCACCTTGCGGAGCCACTCGTCGTTCACCATGCCTCGCGTCTCGGGGCTCAGCGGCGTGTGCAGGCTGATGAAGTCCGATTCGGCGAGGAGCTGGTCGAGCCCGAGGCGCGTCAGCCCCAGCGCGCGGTCCATGCCGTCGGTCACGTAGGGGTCATGGAACGCGACGCGCAGGCCGAACGCCTTGGCCCGCATCGCCACCGCCGTCCCGATGCGCCCCAACCCCACGATGCCGAGCGTCTTGCCGGGGATGCGGTGGATGGGCCCCGCGGCCGCGTATGACCATGGAGTCGGGTCCTGGCGGACCGCATCGTTGAGCGCGGGTATGCGGCGCGCCAGCGACAGCAGCAGCGCCATCGCGTGGTCGGCCACCTCTTCCGTGCAGTAGTCGGGCACGTTGCACACGGGGATGCCGTGCTCTCGCGCCGCGATGATGTCGACCACGTCATAGCCGACACCGAAGCGCACGATGACCTTGCACCGTCGCAGCTGCTCGATCGCCGCAGCCGGAAACAGCATGCGCCACACCATCACCGCGTCAGCGTCGCGGGCCTCGGCGCCCAGCGTCGCCGGATCGGTCGCCGAGAAGGGCCGCAGCTCGACGTCCGGGCCCAACTCCCGCCGCTCGATCTCATACGAGGGGTCCATGTGCGTGGGTGAGATCAGGACAGTGTGCTTCGGCATCGGCCGCCTCCGTTGCGCGTTGCGTGGGAGTATAGCGCGAGGCGTCGCGCCGCGGGATCGACCGCTACCGCCGCGCCGCGCGCGGCCCCTTCGGCTTCGGCGCCACCAGCGCATACGCGCCGCGCACGATGCCCTCGATCTCGTCCCAGTCAAGCCGCTCCGGTCGCGTGAACACCGTCCAACCCTGGTGGCCGATGTAGGGCGCGACGGCGAACCGGCCGTCTTGGACCAACGCCTGCTGGTCCAGCTTCGTGGCCTTGAACGTGATGTTCGACGCCACGTGGCCGCTGCGTCCGGCGTAGTTGGCGTAGGCCTTCTTGCCGACGCGCCACCACGGCCGCCCGAAGTTGATCGTCTCAACGGTGCCGGACAGCGACATGCACAGCGTCCGCAGACGCCGGAGCACCGGATCGCCGTCGTCGTACATCAGGGGATGCGGCATCGACATACGGCACCTCGCTCACGGCTCGCGAGAATCGGAGCGACGGCACCGGGCCCCGGGTTCTCGTGGAGCGGCGCGGTGTCGTCGGGAGCGGGACACGGAGGGCGGGGGCGCCGGTCTACTGGGCGTGGGTCTTGCGGTACTCGGATACGGCGTCTTGCAACGTGGTCCAGGGCAGCAGCGCGCACTTCACGCGTATCGGAAACTTCTTGACGCCCTCCAGCGCCTCCAGCTCGCCCAGCTCGTCCTTCTGTTCATCCGTCATGTCGGCGCCCTGCATGATGCGCCTCACCGTCGCCACCAGCCCTTGCACCTCGTCGACACTCCTGCCCTTCACCAGCTTGGTGAGGATGGACGCCGACGCCTGGCTGATGGAACAGCCCTGGCCGTCGAACCCCACCTTGTGCACATGGCCGGACTCGTCCAGGTCCATCGTCAGCCGCACCTGGTCGCCGCAGAAGGGGTTGTAGCCTTCCGCCTGCAAATCGGCGTCGGCGAGCAGTCCCTTGTTGCGGGGGTGCCGGTAGTGGTCCAGGATGATCTCCTGGTAAAGGTCGTCAAGCCCGTCGGGCATGAGCATTGCCAAAGTACCTCTGTGTCTTCTTCAGGGCCTCGATCAGCGCGTCGACTTCCGCCTCCGTATTGTAAAGGTAGAAGGAGGCCCTCGCCGTCGCGGGCACGTTCAGCCGGCTACGCACCAGCGGCATGGCGCAATGGTGCCCGGTGCGAATGGCAATGCCCTCGCGGTCCAGCACCGTGCCAATGTCGTGCGGGTGAACGTCGGCCATGTAGAATGAGATGACGCCGCCCCGTAGCGAAAGGTCGGTCGGCCCGAAGGTGGTGATCTCTTCGATCTCCCGCATCCGCTCCAGGGCATGCTTCGTCAGCGCGACCTCGTGTTGGCGTATCTCGTCCATCCCAAGCCTACTCAAATATTCGACCGCCGCGCTTAGCGCGATGGCGTCGGCCACGTTCGGCGTGCCTGCCTCGAACTTGTATGGCAGGTCGGCCCACGTCGCCCGCTCATAAGTCACTTCCAGCACCATCTCGCCGCCGCGGAGGAACGGTTCCATCGCCTCCAGCACGCCGCGCTTCACGTAGAGGCCGCCGATGCCCATGGGCGCGAGCATCTTATGGCCGGAGAAGGCGAAGAAGTCGCAGTCCATCGCCTGCACGTCGACTTTCGAGTGCGGCGCGCTCTGCGCTCCGTCCACCAGCACCAGCGCGCCCACGCGGCGGGCCGCGTCCATCACGGGCTTGACGGGCACAATGGTGCCGAGCACGTTCGACTGCTGCGTGATGGCGACCAGCTTCGTGCGCGCCGTCAACGTCCGGTCCAGGTCGGAGAAGTCGAGCGTGTAGTCGGGCTTCACCTTGATGAGCTTCAGCGTGGCGCCGGTCACCTCGCACACGCGCTGCCACGGCACCAGGTTGCTGTGGTGCTCCACCTCGCTCACCACGATTTCGTCGCCGGCCTTCACGTTCGCCGACGCCCACGCCATCGCCACCAGGTTGATCGCCTCGGTCGTGTTGCGCGTGAACAGCAGCTGTTCGGGCGCCGGCACATTGAAGAAGCGCGCGATCTTCTCTCGCGCCGCCTCGTATGCCTCCGTCGCCTCGACGCTCAGCGTGTGCACGCCGCGGTGTACGTTGGCGTTATGGCGCGTGTAGTAGTCCACCCACGCGTCGATCACCGCCTGCGGCTTCTGCGACGTGGCGGCGTTGTCCAGGTACACCAGCGGCTTGCCGTGCACCTGGCGCGACAGGATGGGGAAGTCCTTCCGGACCGTGGCGACGTCGTACATGTGGCGACGCCCTTTCTAGTCGTGGGGTAGGGTGGCTTCGACCGCGGTATCCAAGTGCTGGCGCACGGCCTCGTCGGTGATGGATTCGATGACCTCGCGCATGAAGCCGTGTGTGAGCAGCACGCGCGCGAGCCCCTCGCCAATGCCGCGGCTCTTTAGGTAGAACAGGGCCGCGTCGTCGAGCGATCCCACGGCCGCGCCGTGGGTGCATTGCACGTCATCCGCGAAGATCTCCAGCCTCGGCTGCGTGTCGACGTGCGCGCCGCTTGACAGCAGCAGGTTCTTGTTCAGCTGGTGCGCCTCGCTCCGCTGCGCGTCGGGCCGCACCAGCACGTTCCCCACGAACACGCCGCGCGAGTCGCCGGACAAGATGCCCTTGAACACCTCGTTGCTCGTCGTGCGCGGCACGGCATGGTCGATGAACGTGTGCGTGTCCACATGGCGCGTGCCATCGGTCACATACACCCCGTTCACCCTGCATGACGCGCCCTGCTCGGCCAGCGTCACGTTGAAATCGTGCCGCGCAAGCTTGCCGCCCAGCTCGGCGCTCGCCGAGGTCAGCGTGCTGTCGCGCCCCAGCGTCGCCTGCGTGGTCGCCACATGGAACGCCCGCGCGCTCTCGCGCTGCAAGCGCCACAGGCCCAGGTGCGCGCCCGGCCCCAGCACCGCTTCCGTCACGGCGTTGCTGAAGTAGCCGCCGTCGCCCAGGTGCTCGTGGCTCACGATCACGCTGGCCTTGCTGTGCTTGCCCGCCACCACCAACACGCGCGGGTGCGTGACGTATGCGTCGCCCTTGCCCGTGCCGATGAACAGCAGGTAGATGGGCTCGGTGACGACGGCGTCGTCCGGGATCCACACGAACGCCCCATCCTCGATGAACGCCGTGTTGAGCGCCGTGAAGGCGTTGGCGTCCATGCCGGCATGCTTGGACAGGTGCGCCCGCACCTGCGGCAGTTCACGATGAATCGCTTCCGCCAGCCGTCCCACCACCAGGCCGCTCGCGTGGCGCTCGAAGGTGCCGGCGGGCAGCGGCTCCGTGTCACCCGGCACGCTCGACATCTGCGGCGTGTAGCGCCCGTCGATGAACACGATCTCGTGGACGCGCGCGCAGGGCAACGCGAACGGCTTCAACGCCACGGTCAACGGCTCCGGTCCGGCCGTCGGCGGCGTACCGAACGTCGCTTCCGCGATGGGCGATGCGTCGGTGTATTTCCACGGCTCGTTCCCGCGTCGCGCCGTCGGGAAGCCGACCGCTTCGAATCGCGCCATCGCCTGCTCGCGCAACTCGAGCATCCACTGTGGCTGGTGCTCGGCCGCCGCCAGCCGCGCCGCGTGGGCGGCTCGGTAGGCCGTTCCGTGGTGGGTCGCTTGCGATGTCGATGTCATCGTTTCACCGGCTCGGCGCGTTGGCCTCGGCCAGCCAGTCGTAGCCTTCCGCCTCCACCTTCAGCGCCAGTTCCTTGCCGCCCGACGCGGCGATGCGCCCGTCCGCGAGCACATGGACGTGATCGGGCACGATATAGTTCAGCAATCGCTGGTAGTGCGTCACGACGATGATGGCGTTATCCGGCGTCCGCAGCGAGTTGATGCCGCTCGACACCGTCCGCAGCGCGTCCACGTCGAGGCCGGAGTCCACCTCGTCCAGAATCGCCAGCTTCGGCTCCATCACGGCCATCTGCAAGATCTCGTTGCGCTTCTTTTCTCCGCCCGAGAAACCCTCGTTCACGGATCGCTTGGTCATGTTCGTGTTCATCTCCACGACCTTGACCTTCGTCCGCAGCAGCCGGTCGAACTTCAGTGGGTCGAGCTCGGCCTCGCCGTGCGCCTTCCGCAACTCGTTATAGCCCGCGCGCAGAAAATGGTCCATCCGCACGCCGGGAATCTCGATGGGGTGCTGGAACGAAAGGAACACGCTCGCCCGCGCCCGCTCCTCGGTCGACATCGCGAGCAGGTCGCGGCCATCGAATGTGACGCGGCCGCCCGTGACCTCGTAGTTCGGATGGCCGGCCAGCACGTAGGCCAATGTCGACTTGCCCGAGCCGTTCGGCCCCATGACCGCGTGCGCTTCGCCCGCGCGCACTGTCAAGTCGATTCCCTTCAGTATCTCCACGCCGTTGATCGACGCGCGCAGATCGCGAACTTCCAACAGCATCGTTTTCCCCTTCCGGCGCGCGGCCGACACAATGCCCGGCCACGCGGGTATCGCGCATGGAGGCTGGCCGCTAGCCGATGGCGCCTTCCAAGTTCACCTCGAGCAAGCGGTTGGCCTCGACGGCGAACTCCAAGGGCAGGCGCTTGAACACGTCGCGGCAAAAGCCGTTGATGATCAGCCCCTCGGCCTGCTCGGCCGACAGCCCGCGTTGCTGGCAGTAGAACACCTGCGCCTCGCTCACCTTCGACGTCGACGCCTCGTGCTGCACCGATGAGGTCGGGTTGCCGACCTCGATGTACGGGACGGTGTGGGCGCCGCACTTATCGCCGAGGAGCAGCGAGTCGCATTCCGTGTAGTTCTTCGAGCCCGTGGCCTTCGGGAGAATGCGAACGAGCCCCCGATAGGTGTTCTGCCCGTGGCCCGCCGAGATGCCCTTGGAGATGATCGTGCTCGTGGTGTGCTTGCCCATGTGGATCATCTTGGTGCCGGTGTCGGCCTGCTGGTACGCCTTCGTGAGCGCGACGGAGTAGAACTCGCCCACCGAATGGTCGCCCTGCAAGATGACACTCGGGTACTTCCACGTGATCGCGGAGCCCGTTTCCACCTGCGTCCACGAAATCTTCGAGTGGTGCCCGGCGCACTTGCCGCGCTTCGTCACGAAGTTGTAAATGCCACCCTTGCCCTGCTCGTCGCCCGGGTACCAGTTTTGGATCGTCGAATACTTGATCTCCGCCTCGTCTAGCGCCACCAGCTCCACCACCGCGGCGTGCAGTTGGTTCTCGTCGCGCATCGGCGCGCTACAGCCCTCCAGGTACGACACGTAGCTCTTCCTGTCGGCGATGATCATCGTCCGCTCGAACTGGCCGGAGCCCGCCGTGTTGATGCGGAAGTAGGTCGACAGCTCCAGGGGGCACCGCACGCCCGGCGGAATGTAGACGAACGAGCCGTCCGAGAACACCGCCGAGTTGAGGGCGGCATAGAAATTGTCGGAGTAGGGCACCACCGAGCCCAGGTACTGCTTCACCAGCTCGGGGTGGTCTTTCACGGCCTCGGACACGGAGGAGAAGATGATGCCATGCTTGGCAAGCGTCTCCTTGGCCGTCGTCGCCACCGACACGCTGTCGAAGATGGCGTCCACGGCAACGCCGGCCAGGCGCTTCTGCTCCTCCAGCGGGATGCCCAGCTTGTTGAACGTTTCGAGGACTTCCTTGTCCACCTCGTCGAGGCTCTGGAGCTCGGCCTTCGCCTTGGGCGCCGAGTAGTAGCTGATGGCCTGGTAGTCGATCGGCGGAAAATGGACATTTGCCCATTCCGGCGTCTTCTCCTCTTCCACCAGCTTCATGAAGTGGCGGAACGCCTTCAGCCGCCATTCCAGCAGCCACTCGGGCTCGCCCTTCTTCGCCGAAATCCAGCGCACGATCGCTTCGTTCAGCCCAGGAGGTGCTGTCTCCGCGTCGACGTTGGTCGACCAGCCATAGCGGTACTCGCTGGCTGCCAGCTCTTGGAGCGACTTGTTCGCGGTTGCCATGAGATCGGTTCCTGCTCCCGATGCCGAGGCTTGCCCTGCATCACGGTGCGGTATTTTCGTATTGTTGACTAAACGTGTCAACAATCAGTCTAGGGGGAGGCCGATGGAGTGTCAAGGCAAGGCCGCGGCGCGCCGTCCGCGCTCCAAGTAGCTCCGCAGCGCCTCCTCCGACGTGTATTGAAAATGGTATTCCAGCTCCCGCTCCAGCTTGTCGGTGCCCACCACCCAGGGCCACCGGATGAAGTCGAGCCCGATTCCCGGCGAGTCGTGCTGCAGCCGCAGCAGCCATGCCGCGTCGGTCAGCGCGTAGGCCAGCGATGCCGGCAGCCACAGCATGGGCCGCTTGGCGATGCGCGCGAACTCCGACCAATGCACCGTGCCCGGCCCCGCCACGTTGTAGACTCCCGGGTGCCGCTCCATCGCGAAGCGCACCAGCAATCGCGCCACGTCGTCCTCATGAACGAACTGCAAGCCCGGGTCGTACTTGCGGACCCCGATCAACACCGGCTTGGCGAGTGCCGCCGTGATGAAATTGTCGGCCGACGGCCCCATCACCACGCACATCCGCAGCAGAGATACCGCCGCTTCCGGGTGGGCATTCGCATACCGCATCGCCATGCGCTCGGCCTCCGCCTTGTCCCACGCGTAATGGAACAACGGCGACGGTCGGGCGAGCGCCTCCTCGGTCAGCACCGGCGGGTTGTCGCGGTGCGCGCCGTAGACGGTGGAGCTCGACATGATCACGATGCGGCTCACGCCCGTCGCCTCGCAGGCCGAGAGCAGGTTCGCGGTCCCGTCGACGTTGACCCGGTGGCTGGCCGACCGCTTCGGCATGTGGCGCAGCACGAACGCGAGGTGGACGACGCCCTCGACGCCCTCGCTGGCGAAGATCTGCTCCATCGGCTCGGTGATGTCGTGCCGCGCTGCCCGGAGGCGGTCGTGCCGCATCTCGATCGGCCGAACGTCCAGCGCCACCACCCGTTCGATCCGCGCTTGTTCGAGCAGGGCGGCAACCAGTCGCCGGCCGACGTAACCGGCCGCGCCCGTGACCGCCACCACGCGGGGACCATTGGCTAAGGCCATGACGGATTAACCGGCTGTCTGGCTGGGAGGGTTCGCCATCAGGTCGGTGAAATCGAAACCCATCTCGCCGAGTCCCGCGACCTCGAACCGCATCTCCACCCGGTGCGGCCCCTCCGTCGGCGGCGGGCATTTCGCCTCGATCGTCGTGGTCTTGTTCATGGCGAGCGTGAACGGCGCGCTTTGCGACACCGCCGCGAACGCCGCCGCCTTGCCGTCAATCTCGAACGTGGTCTCCTCCAGCGGGATGTCCACGCCGTCGAGCCGCAACGGAAACAGCCTGCGCGCGTACCCGGAGCCCAACTGGTTGCGGATCTGGAATCGGAAGCCGTCCGCCGTGCGCGCGAGGCTCCCCTTCACGTAAAGGCGGCGCAACAGGAAGGCGGGCACCTTCATCGCGCGCCACCCTCGCCCGGCCCGAACTGCCGCATGCGGTACAGTTCGACCTCGGCGGCCACGGCGTCGGCGGGCAGGGGGTCGGCCCTGCCCAACAGCCGAGCCGTCACGTAGACCTGGCACAGCCGCTCCGCCAGCGCGCACACCTTCAGCGCGTCGTCCATCGTGTGTCCGACGCCGACGAGCCCATGGTTCTTCAGCAGCACGGCGTTGCGCTCGCCAAGCGCCTCGACGACGTTCACGCCCAGCTCCTCCGTCCCGGGAAACGCATACCGGGCGACCTGGATCGAGTCGCCCAGCGCGATCACCATCTCGTCGATGAGCGGCGGCAACGGCATGCCGGCCACGGCGAGCGAGCTGGCATAGGTGGAATGCGTGTGCATCACCGCGCCTACGTCCTTGCGCGTCTTGTAGACCGCGCCATGCATAAGCGATTCGGTGGAAGGCAGCGCATCGCCGTGCACCGGCTCGCCGTCGAGGTCCACGACGACGACACGGTCGATCGTCAGCCGCTCGTAGTCCTTGCCGGAGGCGGTGATCGCCATCAAATCGCGGCCGTCGTGCCGCACGCGCACGCTCACATTGCCCGAGGCCGCCACCACCAGCCCCTGGCGATACATCGCCTGGGCCGCCTCCATCACCTTGGTGCGCTCCTCCAGCCACTCCGTCGCGCTGCTCATCTGGTCACGGCCTCGTGCTGACTTGGCGGTAGCATAGCAATCCGTTTCCGGTTGCGCCAACGCTACAGCTCGTCGCTCAGCGCCAGCAGCCGCTCGCGCAGCCGGCGCCACCGCGGATAGTGCTCTTGGTACTCGATCACGCCGCGCACGTCCGGGTCCAGGGTTTGCGCCTTCGCGGCCACTGCCCGCCCGGCGCCGGCCCACTCCCCGCGCGGCCGCGACGCCACGATGGCCGCGCCGATCGCGCTCGACCGGTGGTGATGCCGGCGCACCGGCGCATTCATGATGTCGGCCAACATCTGCGGGAACACGGCGCTGTTCGCCATGCCCCCGCCGAGCGCCATGCTCCGCGCCGTCCGCACGCCCGCCACCTTGGCCGCCAGCGCGATGCAGTCTGCGATGGCGTAACCGATGTTCTCGACGGTCGCCCGCGCCACGTGGCCCGCGTGCAACGGGTTGTAGGTGATGGGCGTCGGCGCCAGCAGCCCGCCCATGTGCATGCCGGGGCTGGCGAGCTCCAACGCGTGTGGCCCCCAAAACGCCGCCAGCATGTTGGAACCGACCCGCGACTTCGCGATCAGCGAATCCAGCTTCGACAGCTCGGCCCTCGGCCCCACCAGCCGCCGCACCATGTCCAGCGTGCCGCCGGTGTCGCCCGCGTTGGCCTCCACCACCCAGTGCGACTCGATCAGGTGCGTCGTCGCCCACGTGCGCCGGGCGGCATCGAATATCGGCTTGTCGGTCACCAGGTGCACCGGCGTGCTCCATCCGGCCGCGACGCTCACGTCGCCGGGCACCACCGCGCCCATGCCCAATGCCGCCGTCTGCGCGTCGGGCCCAGCCAGGTACACCGGCGTGCGCGCCGGCAGCCCAACCCGCTCGGCCACGTCCACCCGCAGCATGCCCATCGCCTCGCCCTCGGCCGAGAGGCGCGGCACCAGCTCCCCGCCAAAGCCGAGCCGGGCAAGCAGCGCCGCCGCCGGCGTGCCGCTCGACACGTCCAGCAGCCCCGCCTCGGCAAGCTGCCCCGGCGTCTCCACGAGCTCCCCCGTCAGTTGGAGCGTTGCCCATGACCCAAGCGTCGCTACGCGCGCGATGCCGCGCGACAGACGGGGCCGGTGGTTGCGCCACCAGCGCAGCTTCGCCGGCGCGAAGAACAGCGAAGGCAGGTGGCCCGTGGCCGCGTACACCGCCTCGCCATGCTCCTCGTCGATCTCCGCCCCCTCGAACACGGCGCGCAGGTCGGTGTTCGGGGCGATGTGCGCCGACGTGCCGTCGCCCCTCAGCAGCGCGATGCCGCCACGCTGGGCCGTGACGCTCATCGAGGTTACGTCCGCCGCGCGGACGCCCGCAGCTCGCATGCCCTCGCCCGCCACGCGGATGAGGCGTTCGCGAAGCTCGGCTTCGACGAAGCGCGCCGCCAGCGCGTCGGTCGACCGCGGCCGGTAGACGCGGTACGGCAATGCCGCGCCCTCGATAGGCGCCCACGGCCGGTCCACCGGCACCAGCACCGCTCGCAGGCCGCTGCTGCCAAGGTCGAGCGACAGCACGTAGCGTTCAGCCATGACCACCTGCCGACCGAGGTTTCGATACTTCTAATAATGCCGGCGCGCAATGCCGCCGCGCGCCTCACCGCCGCAGCCGCCGCCACACGCCGGCGTTCGCCAAGTGCCTTGGACGGTTGCCGGCCACGAACCACTCCAAGTCCGACACCACCATCCGCGAATGCCGGTGCACCGTCTCCACCGTCGCCCCGCCAATGTGCGGCGTCAGCAGGACGTTCGGCATGCCAATGAACGGCGAGTCCGGAGGGATGGGGTGCGCCTCGTGCACGTCCATCGCCGCGCCGGCCAGCCGGTGCTCGCGCAGCGCCGCCGCGAGGGCCTCGGCGTCCACCACCGCCTGCGCCGTCACGTTCACCAGGTACGCGGTCGGCTTGCAGAACTCCAGCCGGCGCGCGCTCAACAACCCCGTCGTTTCCGGCGTCTCGGGCACGTGCACCGACACGAAGTCGCTCTCGCGCAGCAGGCCCTCCAGTGTCGTTAGCGTCACCCCCGCGGTGCCGCGGCCGCCCGGCCGCACGTATGGGTCGTAGGCCAGCACCCTCATTCGCAGCGCGCGCGCCAGCCGCGCCACGCGCCGCCCAATCTCGCCGAGCCCAATGATACCCACGGTGGCGCCCAGCAACTCGCGTCCTTGGAATCGCGTGTAGGGCTCCGTGGGGTCCCACCACTCGCCGCGGCGCAAGTAGTCCGACGCTTGCGGCAGCCACCGCGCCAGCGACAGCATCATGGCGAGGGCCAGCTCCGCCACCGCCTGCGCGTTGCGCCCCGGCGTGTGCACCACCGCGACGCCATGCGCCGTCGCCGCATCCAGGTCGACCTGGTTCAACGCCGACCGGCAGATCGCGGCGAAGCGCAGCGTCGTCGCCGCCTCGAACAGCTCGTCGAACAGGAAGTCTGCCTCGACCACCAGCGCCCCAAAGCCCTCGGACGCCACGCGCGCGCCGAGCTGCTGCGGGTCGTGGAGGTGTTGGGTGCGCGTCCATGGCTCATACGTCATGCCACCCATGCGCTCCAGCGCCACGAGGCCTTCATCGGAGAAGGGCGCCAGCACCAACGTCCTCACGACACGCTCCTTGGCGATGCCAGCAGGGCCGCCGCCGCGGTGTTGCCGCTGCGGACCGCCCCCTCCATCGTCGCCGGCCAGCCCGTGTCGGTCCAATCGCCCGCCAGGAACAGATTTGGGATCCGGGTTCGTTGTCGTGGCCGCCACGCGCCCTCGCCCGGCAGGTTGCGGAACGTCGCGCGTTGCTCCTTTACCACGATGAAGCGCTCCACGCGCGCGGCGCGGGCCTGGGGCAGTGCTCTCGCCAATTCCGGCACGAACCGCTCCCGCAAGGCGTCCTTTGTCATCGGCCACCACTCCCACGCGCCGCTCAACGACACGGTCAAGTATGTGCCCGGGCCCGGCAGTCCGCCAATCCTCGTGCGGTTGAACACCCACTGCACGGGGCTGTCCACGAATGCCCGGAAATCGAAGTCGGCCACCGGCCGGTCATACCAAACGTGCAAGTTGACGATGGGCGACCATTCGTGCGGCTTGCCAACCTCGATGGCGCCGTCCGGCAGCAGCTCGCGCAGCTGGTCGTCGCGCACCGCGCAGACGAACGCATCCGCCGTCAGCGTCTCGCCGGACGCCAACCGCAGGCAGCGCGCGCGCCCGTGTTCTACCGTCAGGCGCGCCGCCGTCGCCCCCAGCAGCACGGTGGCGCCCCGCTCGCGCAGCCGCTCCGCCGCCGGCGCGCCCATCGCCGCCGACAGCCCTCCCCGCGCGAAGCCGACGTCCGTGCCGTGCCGGTCCTTCAACAGCGATTCCTGAAACACCATGAAGCCCATGCTCGCGGTCGCATGGTCCACGTCGTCGTTCAGTGTCGGCAGCACGATCAGGTTCCAGAAGTTCGCGATCGCGCGCGCCGATTGCCCTTGCCGCCGGAGCCAGTCGCCGAACGACTGCGTCCGCAATGGCTCGCGCTCCCGGTCGCGCTCCCGCGCGATGCGGAGCAGAGCCGGGACCGCGCGCGCCTTATCGCGCCAGCCGATGTGGGGGTAGCGCCCGAACGACGGCAGCAGGTGCAGCGGCGCGGGTAGGGGCGCCGCGGTGAGCACGCCGCCGCGTCCGTCCGGCGAATGCACCTCCACGCGCAGCGAGGGCTGCCTGGCCGCGCGATCGACCGTCCCGATCTCGCCGAGAAACTGGACATAGGCGGTGCAGCACCCAAGGAACACATGCTGCCCATTGTCGACCTGCTGCCCCGTGTCGCGGTCGACGAACGAGTACGCCCGACCGCCGAGGTACGGACGCCGCTCGATCAGCGTCACTCGGCGCGCGGCGTTCGCCAGCCGCCATGCCGCCGCCATGCCGGCGAGTCCGCCGCCAACGACCGCGACGCTTCCGCCATTCGATTCGTTCAGGGAATCATGCTCCGCAGCCAAGCCTTCGCCATGATGCCGAGTTTCTCTGCGGTCGACAGCCTAACGCGCTCGGAGAATACGTCATAGTCCCGCTGCTCGATCCGGTCGAGCAAGCGGCTGTAGAGGCCGTGGAGCGCCGCCGGGCACGAGCGCGCGCGATAGCTAACCATCGGCAGCAGTCCCGCGCCGGCGCTGAAGTAGTCGCGCGCCCGCAGGGCCTCGAACTGCATCAGCGCGCGGAAGGCGTCATTCATCACGCCACGTCGCAGGTCGTCCTCCGCGTAGCCGAACCGTCGCAAGTCTTCCAGCGGCAGGTACACCCGCCCGCGCTCGGCGTCCTCGCGCAGATCGCGCAGAATGTTGGTGATTTGCATCGCCAGGCCCAGGTCCTCCGCCGCTTGCAGCGCGCGCCGGTCGGTATAGCCGAATATCTCGGCCGACATGAGCCCCACCGCCGACGCGACGCGGTAGCAGTAGACTCGCAAGTCCGCGAACGTCTCGTAGCGGCGCGGTTCGATGTCCATTTCCACGCCGTCGATCACATCGTCGTACAGTCTCGCCGGCACGCCGAAAGCCTTCGTGGCGTCCGCCAGCGCCGTGAGCACGGGCCCGTCGGGTTTGCCGTCCAGCGCCTCGTGGAGCCGGTCCCGCAGGGCCGCCAGCTCCCGCCGCTTCGCGGATGCTTCGCCTTCCCCGTCCGCGATGTCGTCGGCCTGCCGGCAAAAGGAATACGCCGCGTAGATCGCCCGCCGCTTCCGCGCGGGCAGCGTGAGGAACGCGAAGTAGAAGTTGCGCGCCTCGCGCTTCGTTAGCCGCTGGCAATAGGCATAGGCGTCCCGCACCGCGATGGCCCGCGCGGGCGCGCTCATGGCCGCCCCAGCGCCAGCAGGCGCGCCGCGGTGGAGGCAAGCAGCCATGCCTTGCGCCCCCTGCTCACCGTGGGCCGGCGGTGCAGCACGTCATACCGCTGGCGGCGAATCGCGTCCAGCACGCTCAACCCGCCCTTGCTGAACAGCGCCACGTCCAGCCGCGCGCGTCCACGCAGGCGCGAAATGAGCGGCAGGCCCTCCTCGAAAAGCCGACGGGTCCGCTCCACTTCGAATCGCAGCAGGTCGCGGAAGGCATTGGAGGCTACACCGTCTCGGATCTCCGCCTCCCCGCAGCCGAACCGCGCCATGTCTTCCATCGGCAGGTAGATGCGGCCTTTCTCGTAGTCCCGCCGGACGTCTTGCCAGAAGTTGGCGAGCTGTAGCGCCGTGCACGTCGCGTCCGACAGCCGTTGGCTCTCCGCCGTGCGGTCGCCCAGCACGTACAGCACCATGTGGCCGACCGGATTGGCCGAGTGGTCGCAATACCGCAGCAAGTCGGCATACGTGGCGAACCGCGCCTGCCGCTGGTCCATGCGATTGGCCTCGATCAGCTTGCGAAATGGCGTGTCAGGCATGTCGAAGCGTCGTATCGTGTCGCCCAACGCCAGCAGCACCGGGTGCTCCGGCGTGCCGGACAAGCAGCGGTCCAGGTCGGCTTCCCAGGCGTCCAGCAGCGCGAGGCGGTCGCCGCTCGCCTCGTCGCCGAGATCGTCGGTGTGCCGGCAAAAGGCGTAGATGGCGAACAGGAACGGCAGCAGGTGCCGGGGAAAGAACAGCGAGGCGACGGTGAAGTTCTCGTAGTGGCCGCGCGCGATGGCGGCGCAGCGGGCGTAAGCGGCCTCTAGCGCGGTCGGCGAGGCGGCTTCCGCGTGGCGAACCATTCCAGCACCGTCAGGACCCGAGAATGCTGATGAGGATCTCGCGCTGCCGGGGTCGGTCCAGCTCGATCATGAAAATGCGCTGCCAGCGGCCCAGCTGCAGCTCCCCGTTGGTCAGCGGAATCGTCTCGCTCGTGCTCAACAAAATGTGCTGGCAATGCGCGTGCCCGTTGGGGCACTCGTCGTCGGTCATGTTCACGGTGCGGATGCTGAAGTCGTTATGGCCGTAGTAGCCGTTCTGCGGCGCCATCCGCTCCAGGAACGCTTCCATGTCCTTGATGAGCAGCGGCTCATGCTCGTTAATCTTGATCGCCGCGGTGGTGTGCTTCGAATAAATCGAAACGAGGCCATCCTTGACGCGGGAATCCAAGACGTGCGCCACCACCTGCTCGGTGATATCGATGAACTCAGGCGCGCGCGTCGCCTGGATGAAAAGGCGGGAAACAACCGCATTCATAGCCATTGCGTTTAGTCCCTTCCGCGGCAAAATCGGGTAGCCAATGGCGTTCGACTAGTCCACGGTTCGGCTGGAAAACCTAGCATACCAAGGCACATTGTATCAACAGTATTTGCCGAAAGCGCCTGCTCCGCTACCCGTCCACGCCCGCCCCACCGTCGCTTCGGGCACCATTCGTGGCCCGGTGGAACCGTCCCAGCGCCCACAGCGGGAAATAGTTGCGGTACAGGTGATAGTTGATCATGAACCCGCTGCCTCGCGCCGCGCTGCGCCGGGCCCCCGCCGGCCCCGTCGCTCGCTCGCCGACGCCATAGCCCGGAAAGCCGCACCCGGTGAACTGCGGCTCATCCCACGTACCGTCCTCCCGCTGCCGGCTGGCGAGCCACGCAATGCCGCGCCGCGTCGCCGGGTGTGCCTGCTCGCCCGCCGCCAACAGCGCGATGATGGCCCACGCGGTCTGCGAAGCGGTGCTCGCCCCCGTTCCCCGCGTCTGCGGCTCGGCATAGGTCGCACAGCTCTCGCCCCAGCCGCCGTCATCGTTCTGGCGCGCCAACAGCCATTCCACCGCCTTCCGCGCGTATGGCAGCGACAGGTCCTCGCCAATCGCGCGCAGCGCCGGCAGCACCGCCGCCGTCCCGTAGATGTAGTTCACCCCCCAGCGTCCGAACCATGGCCCATCCACCTCTTGGTCGCGCCGAATGTAGGCCAATGCGCGGCGGATGGCCGGATGCCCAGCGCTCCAGCCGAGCCGCCCGAACATCTCCACGACGTGCGCGGTCACGTCCACGCTCGGCGGGTCCAGCACCTTGCCAAAGTCCGAGAAGGGCAGTTTCGCGACATGCTTGGCGGTGTTGTCCTTGTCGAACGATGCCCAACCGCCGTTCGACGATTGCATCGCCAGCAGCCAGCGCACCGCCCGGTCGACGGCCGCCTGGCGGGCCGCCTCCTCGTCCGCGTCGTCGAACCGCAGGCCGTGCAGCACCATCACCACGATAGCGGTATCGTCGATGTCGGGATACCACCGGTTCGCAAACTCGAATGCCCAACCGGACGGTTCCACGTCGCCGCGCGCGCGCACTGCCCAGTCGCCCCGGTGTCGCACTTCGTTCGCCAGCAGCCAGCGGTCCGCCCGCTGGAGCACGGGGTCGTCGCACGGCACGCCGGCGTCTAGCAGTCCCAGCGCGGCCAAGGCGGTGTCCCACACCGGCGAGAGGCACGCCTGCACGCGCAGCGCCTTGCCATCGTCGCTCGGCAGGCTCCAACGCTCGCGAAACCCCCTCAGGCCCCGGGCGATGGGCGGGTGCTCCAAGCCGTGGCCCAACGCCTTGTACATGATCAGCGAGTAAACCCACGGCGGCTGAATGCCGCCCCACGAGCCATCGGCCTCCTGGTGCTCGGTCACCCACCGCTCGATTTTTCGCAAGGCCCGATTCCGCAGCGGCTTCCAGGGCAAGCGCTCGGCCAGCCGCAGCAGCTGGTCCAGCGCCAGGAACGCGCCCTCCGCGCTAAACCAGCGGTGACCTCGGAGCGGCAGGCGATAATCGACGGCCTCGCGCGGCATGCCGAACAGCTCGTCGATCCCCCGTTCCGGCGGCAGGCGCATCGTCGGGCGCAGCGTCAGCACCACCAGCAGCGGGGCAATGGTCTGCCTGGCCCAACAGGCGAAATTGAACAGGTTGAAGGGCGCCCACTTCGGCAGCAGCATCGCCTCCGGCGGCATCGTCGGCGTGCCACGCCAGTCCCACTGGCCGAACAACGCGAGCCAGATCTTCGTGAACACCCGCGCGTTGGGCACGCCGCCCTTGGCGAGGACGAACTCGCGGGCCCGCCGCATGTGCGGGGCGTCCGGTGCGTCGCCCGCCAGCTTCAGCGCGAAGTAGCACTCGACCGTCGTGCTGAGGTCGCCGGGCCCGTCGTGATAGAGCGCCCACGTGCCATCGGCGCGCTGGCGCCGTCGAATGTCCTCCGCCACGCGCCCCACGCGGTCGCCCTCGTCCGACCCCATGAAGGTCACGAGCATGATGTACTCGGCCTCCATCGTCGGGTTCGACTCCAGCTCGCCCCACCAGAAGCCCTCCGCGCCCTGCGTGCGCCGGAAATACGCCTGGGCCCGACGCAAGGCCTCGGGGACATCGACGGTTTGCGGCGTTACGGCGATCTCCGTCACGTTCGCACGTCCTGCCCCGTCATCGCCAGGCGCCCACGATCGCGCCGCCGATGGCGAACAGCACGACGTGGTAGCCGGCGTCCATCAGGTAGAGCTTCATCGGCCGGAACGCGAACACATAGTGGGCGGCCGTGCTCGTGGCGACGAAGCCGACACCGGCGACCGCGCCGACGATGACCCCTTCCACCAGCGAATCCGCGCCGGCGGCCCCGACGAACACCGCGACCGCCACCATTCCGACGAATGCGGCCACCGCCGTGACGGCATAGGCGTACCGGTTCTCCCGCGAGCGGGCGCGGATCTGCTCCCGGTTCATGCCGATGGCGGCCATCCACGGACCGGCGAACACGCCATACCATGCCGCGCCCAATGCGAACGCAACCAATGTGGCGACGATCACGGCCAACCAGTTCACGTCACCGAGGTTCAGACCCATGATGGCTCCTCGCTTTCACGCCGCTCGCTCGCGCGACGCGGAGCGTCGACCGCCGGCGTAACCGTTGCTCGCGAACCAGTCCATCGCCGCGCGCAACGCCTCGGGCACTGGGCGCTGCGGCATGCCCAGCTCGCGCACCGACTTCGAACAGTCCACCCACATCGGCTCGCGCGCCATCCTCGTGCCCTCCACCGGTATGCGTGGCTCGCGTCGAAGGATTCTACCTTCCACGAACGTGTCGATATAAGCAGCCGCGAGCGCGATCACATGCGGTATCGGAAGCGTCGGCGCTCGCCTGCCCGTGATCGCCGACAGCATCCCCAGCATCTCCGCCAGCGTCAGGTTGCCCTCGGCGTTGCCCAGCAGGTAGCGCGAACCGGGCGTGCCGCGCTCCAACGCCAGCACGTGCCCGTCGGCCACGTCGCGCACGTCCACGAAGTTCAGCCCGGTGCGGACCACCGCCGGCACCGCCCCGCGCATGAAGTCCACGATCACGCGGCCCGTCGGCGTCGGCTTCACGTCCTCCGCGCCGACCGGCGCCGTTGGGTTCACGATGACGATGGGCGCCCCTTGCGCCGCCATCCGCCGCGCGATGCGCTCCGCCTCGAACTTCGTGCGCTTGTATGGGCCCGCGATGCCGCCGGGTGTCGCCAGCGACATCTCGTCCGGCAGCGCGCCGTCGCGGCGGCCGAACGCGACCGTCGACACTGTGCTCGTGTAGACGATCCGCCGCGCGCCGGCGTCCAGCGCCGCGCACAGCACGTTACGCGTGCCGTCCACGTTCACTTCGTGAATCGTCTCGGTGCGCGGCTGCCAGAAGCTATACAGCGCGGCGGCATGGACCACCGCCTCGCATTCTCGCGCCGCCGCGCGCACGGATGCCATGTCGCGGATGTCGCCCTCCGCCGTCGTCAGCAGCCGGTGATCGAAACTCAAGTGCTGGCCCGGCCGCACCAGCGCCCGCACGGCGTATCCACGGGCCAGCAGCGCCCGGGCCACGTGCCCGCCGATGAATCCCGTCACGCCGGTCACCAGCACGCGTGTCAAGTCAGGGCTCCTTCCAGCGCCGGCAGCACCACGCGCAACGCCCGCCGCAACGCCGCCGACGCCACGCGCGAGCGCCACGCCAGCGCGGGCAACCGCCGCGCCGCCAGTGGGTCGCGGGCCAATGTCCTGCCCACGTGTCGCCACTCGTTCCCGCCGCCGTCCGCGACGATCGCCGCCACGAACTCCGGCAGGTCGTGATGCGCTTCGTCCAACACGGCGCGCAACGCGAGCATCGGCACGCCCGCCGCCGCGCAGGCCTCCGCCAAGGCGTGAGCCTCCATGTCGACGACGTCGGCGTCGAAGCGCGCCCGGGCCTCCCACTTCTCCCGGGCGCTCAACAGCGGCGATTCGACGGTGAGGAGCGTGCCGCGCTCGTAGCCGCCCGGCCTCGTGGAGAGCGCCCGCATGGTCGTTTCGACGAGGCCCGCGTCCAGCGCGACCGCCGCGCCGTGGCCGTCCATCACCGCCGAGCACACCGCGATGTCGCCCGTTCCCGCCCGCGGGTTCAGGCCGCCCGCGTAGCCGGCGGACACGACAAGCCCTGGCCGTGACGATGCCAGCAGCTGTCGGAGCGCCGGGCCGGCCTCATGGCCCACCCGCACGAGCGCCACATGCGACGCGCCAGCGGCGCCCGGCCTCAGGCCGCCGAGCTCGCGCCGCGTCGGCGCCACCACCAGGAGGCGTGGGTGCCGGGGCGACACGCTGCGTTGGTGGGCGCTCGATGGCTGCTGCAATTCCTACCTCGGTCGGATGGGTGTCAGTTCGGCCGCGTCGCCGTGCGCGCCTGCTCCTTGCGCCGCTTGTAGGCCTCGTATGAATTGCCCTCCGCCGTGTCCTTGCCGCTGAAGACGATGTTGCGAATATCGCGATAGCGCAGGGTGATGGTCCCCTCGCCATCCTCGTCCAACAGCTGCGCGAACCCCTCCGGCGCCTCGGCATCGCGGTTGAACAGGTAGCCGGTGATCTGGCCGCCGTCCGCCTTCAAAACGGTCACGTTTCCCCGGTACCGGAACGCGAGCTCGACGACGGCCTTCAGCGGCACCTCCGCGCCGATGGATGGCGTCCAACCCTCCAGACGCTCCGGCACGCCTCCCATGCGCGTCAGAGCTTCCCGGTGATCGTGGCGACCGCCGCGCCCGCCAACCCGCGCACGGACCCGAACGTCTCATTCACGGCCGTCGGCTCGTGGCCGCAATGCACCATGCAATCGGCGCACTTGGGGTTGCCGCTCGCCCGCCCGTAGCGTTCCCAACGTGTCGTTTCGATCAGCTCCTTGAACGATGATGCGTAGCCCTCTTGCAGCAGATAGCAGGGTCGCTGCCAACCGAAGATGGTGTAGAGCGGGTTGCCCCACGGCGTGCACTCGTAATCCCGTTTGCCCATCAGGAACTGCAAGAACAACGGCGATTGATTGAATCGCCACCCCTTTTGGGGGTTTGAAAGCACCTGCGCGAACAGCTCCTTCGTCCGCTCGCGCCCCAGGAAGTGCGCCTGATCGGGCGCCTTCTCGTAGCTGTAGCCCGGCGAGATCATCATGCCCTCGACCTTCAGCTCCATCATCGCGTCGAAGAATTCGCGGACACGCATCGGGTTCGCCGTGTCGAATAATGTCGTGTTCGTGGTCACCCGGAAGCCGCGCTTCAAGGCCTCCCGAATCCCCTCCACCGCCTGTTCATAGACGCCGTCGCGACATACCGACTCGTCATGCTCGGCGGCCAGGCCATCCATGTGGACGCTGAACGAGAGGTACTTCGACGGCTTGAACAGGCCCTGCTCCAGCTTCTGCTTGAGCAAGATGGCGTTGGTGCACAGGTAGACGTACTTCCCGCGCCGTGCCAGCTCGTCGACGAGCCGCGCGATGTGTGGATAGAGCAGCGGCTCGCCGCCCGCGATGCTCACCATCGGCGCCCCGCACTCGCCGACGGCGGCCAGCGCCTGCGCCACGCTCATGTTCTTGCGGAGCACCTGCGCCGGGTACTGGATCTTGCCGCAGCCCGCGCATGCCAGGTTGCACCGCAGCAGCGGCTCCAACATCAACACCAATGGGTAGTGCCGCCGCCGGCGCAACTTCTGCCCAATCACATACCGCGCGACGGTCCATGCTTGCGATGCGGGGACGGTCATTGGAGTCTCCCTCCCTTTCGCGCAGACCGGCTGTGATGGCCCCAAGCATACGCGCAGCCCCTCCCAATGGGGAGCCACTCCCACGACGCCCTGATGAATCGAGCCAATTCCGCGGCCGCCGTTCGCCGGGCCGCTCCCTTGACGAGCCATCGTCGGTTATATATCGTTACTCGATATAGCAAGAGCCGTCATAGCAACCACGGAAGCCACGCATGCCTGCTAAACGTCCGCCCTTCGCTCCGCTGCCTCCGGCGGCCTTCCACGTCCTGATCGCCATTGGCGCCGGCGAGCGTCACGGTTACGCCATCATGCGCGAGGTCGAGCGCATCACCGACGGCACCGTCCGCATGGGCCCGGGTACCCTCTACGGGACGATCAAGCGATTACTCGACGACGGCCTGATCGAGGAGCGCGGGCAGCGCGCCGACCCCTCGCACGTCGATCAGCGACGCCGCTACTACCGCGTCACGGCCCTCGGGCGATCCTCGGTGGCGGCGGAGGTCAAGCGTCTAGAGGCCATGATCGACAAGACCGGAGCGCGCACTTGGGCGCCGGGGAGCCAGCCATGAAGGCCGACCCCGTGGCGGTTTACCGGCGCCTGTTGCTGCTGTAACCGGCTGCGTTTCGCCTTGCCTACGGCGAAGCCATGGTCCAGTTATTCGCCGACATGCTCGCCGACCAGCGTCGGTCAGGCCGGCGCCTCGGAATGCTCGGCTTGTGGGCACGCGTATTCGCCGACTGCCTGTCGAGTGCTTCGAGAAAACGAATGGAGGACACCATGCGCGTCAACGACGCCGCCCTCACCCGTCTGCTGGTCTTCGCGGTTCCCACCGCCGTCGCGGTCCTCTACATGGTGGGGCTGGGCCTCGCCGGGCTCGCCGTCCTCATCGCCGGTATCGCGGCGCTCGTCGCCCGAAGGCGGTCGCTGCCAACCGCTTTCGTGGGCTCGCGCCCCGGCCGCTGGTGGGCTTGGTCGCTCGCCGGTGCCGCCATGGTGGCCGCCAGCGTCACCGCGGGCATGCTGTCCGGCGAGTTCGACGCGACGCGGTGGCTGCTGTTCAGCGTGCTCTTCGTGGTCGGCGCCCTCACCGTCAGCGTATCGGTCGTCCGCGCGCTCGCGTGGAAACTGGGCCGGCCGCCCGCGTCCGCGTGAATCGGCGCCGTGGCCGGCTGGCCTGGGCAGGCGTCACTTCTGCCGCGTGACGAAGAACTTGGCCATCGCCTCGATCGTCCGTCGCACGGCCGGCGTCAGCCCCAACCCCGCCGCCATGCCGACGGCCGCGGCCGCCTGCCGTTCGGCCACCTGCTGCACGTAGGCCTTCGCTTGCAGCCGGTCCAAGATGGCGAGCACGCGATCGACGTTGTCCGCCGTCACCTCGTCGTCGGCATAGGTGGCCCGCAGCCAGGCGCGCTCCGACTCATCGGCGTGCTGGAACAGATATACCGCCGGCAACGATTTCTTCTTCCGGCGGATGTCGGCGCCCACCGCCTTGCCCGTGGCGGCGGGATCGCCCCAAATGCCCAGATAGTCGTCGCGCACCTGGAAGGCCAGCCCCAGCCGGCGTCCGCACACGCCAAACGCGTGCGCCAGGCTCGCGTCGCGCGTCGCCACCAGCGCGCCCAAAAACATCGCCCCCTCGATCAACGCGCCGGTCTTGCGGCCCACCATGTCCAGGTAGTTGTCCGTCGTCACGTCGTCCGATTGCTCGAATGCCATGTCGAGGTATTGTCCCTCGATCATCTCCAGGTAGCGCGCCGTCAGCTCCATCGCCGCCTCGATCACCGCGTCGGCCGGCAGGCCCACCCGCGACAGCGCCAGCAGCGTGTCGTCGGCCACCACCCGCATGGCATTGCCGGCGGTCACCGCCTGCGGCACGCCCCGGAAGCTCCAGAGCGTGGGCCTGCCGCGGCGCAACACATCGCCATCCTGTATGTCGTCGTGGACGAGGGAGAAGTTGTGTATCAACTCCAGGGCGGCCGCGGCGGGCAGGGCGCGGCGCCAATCGCCGCCGGCCATCTCGCATGCGGCCAGGCACAGCACGGGGCGGAGCGCCTTGCCGCCGTCCTCCTCCGCCGGCTCGCCGTGCTGGTCCTCCCAGCCAAGGTGATAGCGCAGCAGACCGTGCAGCCCCGGCGCGTTGGGCACGGCCTCGCGCAAACGGCTCTTCACCGCGGGCAGGAACCGCTGAACCAGCGCTGCGACCTCACGGTCGGCTGTCGTCACCACGGCATCGTCTCGTCATCCGGTTGCGACCGCATCATGGACGGCGAAATCGGCTCGCTGGCGCGGAGCGTACCGCGCGCCGCGAGGCGGTGTCAAGCGCGCCGGGCGCCCGGCGCCTGTTCCTCAACGCTCGCCCCGGAGCCGTTTGAGGTCCGCCATGATCGAATCGACCCGCCGGTCGAGCGGCCAGCGCGAGAAGGCGACCAGCGCCAGCAGCAGCACATGGGTCAGCGGCAGAATCGCCAGGCCCGCCAGCAGGGGATCCCAGCCGATGCGCCGCAAGATGCGGGTCCAGGCGACCACGGCGATGACGGTGAGGACGAGCGCGGCGATGATCCAAGGCATGCGCGACGCCTACGTCCGCCGAGCCGCGGCTCCCAGGTGCCGCAGCAGCTCGACCGTGTGCAAGAGGCCCAGGCGGAAGTAGTCGCGCCGTATGTTCTCGTTCGGCGCATGAATGCGGTTGCCGGGATAGTCGACCCCGCACGAGGCCACGGGCACGTTCAGAATCTCTTGCACGGGGTATTGCGGCCCCGTGCCGGTCATGCTCGGCTGAATGTAGGGCTCGTTGCCGTACACGCTCCTGGCCGATTCGGCCACGACCTTCACGAACGGGTCGGTCACCTTCGTCCGCGCGGCTCGCTCCGACGTGAACACGCTGATCTTGATGTCGCTGAACCCGCGCTCGTCCAAATGCGCGCGCAGGCTCGCCAATATCTCCTCGGGGTCCTGGTTCGGCACCAGGCGGAAGTCGAGTTTCGCCTTCGCCGTCGCCGGCAGAATCGTCTTCGCCCCCTTGCCGGTGTAGCCCGACCCGAAGCCCGCGATGTTGCACGTGGGGTCCATGATCAGCCGCCGGCGGAACTCGAAGCCGGTCGCCTCGCCGACCGCCATCTCCACGCCCAAGTTGCTCAAGAACTGGCTCGCCGTGTCGGGCAGGGCACGTATCGCCTCCAGCTCCTCCTCCAACGCGGGACGAATGCGGTCGTAAAAGCCCCGCAATTGAATGCGCTCGTTGGCGTCCTTCAGCGTGTTCAACGCCCACACCAGCCGCCATGCCGGGTTCGGCACCACCGGCGCGTACGACGAGTGCGAGTCCGTCGATGCCGCGTCGCACTCCAGCTCCACGTACAGCAAACCCTTCACGCCCAGCGTGATGAGCGGGCGTCCGTCCCAGTTCACGCCGCCGCCTTCCCAAATGCAAGCGTCGGCCCGCAGCCTCGTCCGGTGCCGGTGCACGAAGTCGTGGAAGCCCGGGCTGCCGATCTCCTCGCAACCCTCGATCACCCACTTGATGTTCACCGGTAGGCCGCCGCCCGCCTCGCGCAGCGCCTTCACCGCCGCCAGGCGCGCGATGATCGGCCCCTTGTCGTCCGATATGCCGCGCCCGTAAATGTGGCCGTTGCGCTCCGTCGGCTCGAAGGGCGGCGTCTCCCACTCGTCCAGCGGGTCCGGCGGCTGCACGTCGTAGTGGTTGTAGAAGAGCAACGTATAGTCGCTCTCCCCCTCCGCCTCGCCCACCACCACCGGATAATCCGGATCACCGCTCGACAGCAGCTCCGCCTTGAAGCCCGCCTGCCGCAGTTGGTCGGCCACCACCGCGCCGCACTCCTTCACTCCCACGCGCTGCGCGCTGATGCTCGGCTGCGCCGCCAACCGCTTCAAGTCGGCGACCGTCCGCTCCAAATGCCGGTCGACATATTGCTCGATGGCCCTGTCCACGGCGCGGCCTCCAACGTGGGAGAATGGCGATCATGTTCCGTGGCGCCACCACCACTGTCAAGAATCGCCTAACCCCTGCGCGCCGCCCCGCATGGTGGGAAGGGGAGGGCGCGCCGGTGTTTCGGTGGTACGGTATATGGCCCGCGTCGTTCGGACGCGCTGCCGCCCGAGGAGGTGCCGCATGGTGAAACGGACGCACCCCGAAACGCACGTCAACGGCCGTGGCGACCTGATACCGCGGCTGGCCGTCGGCCTCATGGGCTCCGCCGGCAGCGTCATGCTGCCCGAGGTCCGCTCCCGCGTGCGCCGTCTGGGCCAAATCATCGCCGAGCGCGGCTACGTGCTCATCACCGGCGCCGCGCCCGGACTGCCGCACCAGGGCGTGCGCGGCGCGCACGAAATGGGTGGTGTCGTCGTCGGCATCTCACCGGCCCTCAACCTCGAGGAGCGCATCAAGCGCTACGGCTCGCCCACGCGCGGCTACGACGCCATCATCTACACCGGATCGGGGCTCATGGGCCGCGAGATCGAGAACATCCGCTCCAGCGACGTAGTCATCATCGCGGGCGGCCGCTCCGGCACCTTGGGCGAGTTCGCCATCGCCTACGACGAGGCCAAGGGCATCGGCGTCCTCACGGGCACCGGGGGCATCGCCGACCGCATTGAGGAGATCGTCGCGATGGTGAACAAGGAAACCGGCGCCCTCATCTGTTATGACTCGAACCCGGAGGCGCTAATGGATAAGCTCGAACGCGTCTTTTGGGAACAGATTCACACGCGCCATCTCGCCGCCCTCGAAAACCACGACCCGGACGGCATCGCGGAACGCTAGCGGCCGGGTCCGTCGCCACGGCTGGCGCGCTACGGCTCCGTCTCCGGTGGCTTGGCCGTCCGGCGGCCGTGATCGGCGATCGAGCCGATGGGTGCCCCGAACCGGTGGATGAGGCCGACGCCGTGCCGCTGCCGCCTGTCGCACACGTCGCACGCCATGAAGCCCTCGCTCATCTCCCGAGGCGTCAGCACGCGCCGCATCCCCGATCCTTCGCACAGCTCCTTCGGCGTGGTCAGCCGGTGGACCACGAAGACGCCCAGCGCAAACGTACCGACGAGGCCCAGCAGCATGAGCAGCACGCCGCCACGCCACGAGACCAGCCACAGCACGGCGACCGCCAGCAGGAAGGCCCACGGAAGCGCCTTACGCACCGACACCTCCCGCGACGCCACGACATCCGCGTCGGGCCAATTGTACTATCGCGAGCCGCCGGCGCCTGCCTCCGCCGCGATGGGCCACAGCACCTGCGTCCGCCAGTCCGCCGAGCCGGGCTCGGCGGTTTCGTGCGCCAAATAGCGTTCCATGGGCTGCCCTGTCCGCCGCGCGCCGTGCCGCTCGATCCACCGGTTCACCGCGATGTGCGCCGGCCTCACACTGGCGATCGGCCCCACATGCGTCGTCGCTGCGGCCTTGCCGGCATAGGTCACCGCCGCTCGCACGCGCTCGCCGCCCGCCAGCGGCCGCTCCACCGGCACGCCGGCCTCGAAATCGATCGCGAATGCCCCGAACTCGTGGTACGTGCAGAAGGGCGGCCCCGCCAAGGAGCCGCCCTCGTTCCGCACGTAGTCCGTTACTTCCGCCAGCGCGGCAGGGAACCGGGCCAGGAAGTCCTGGCGCCGCACCTTCAACCGCAGCACCACCGCCGGTTGCGCCACGCAGTCGACGATGCCGACGTCATAAGCCATCGCGGCCTAGCCTCCACCGCCCGATACGCCCGGCACCACGCCCGGCTCCGTCATCCGGGCTGGGTCCAGCAGCGTCCGCAGCTGCTCGTCGCTCAGGCCGGCCTTCTCCTTCGCCAGCTCGCGAATCGTGCGGCCCGTCGCTGCCGCTTCCTTCGCCAGCGCCGCCGCCCGGTCGTAGCCGATGGCCGGCGTCAAGCCCGTCGCCAGCATCAGGCCCTGCTCCACCATCTCCGGACCCTTCGACGTCGCCTTGATGCCCACCACGCATTGCTTTTCGAAATTGGCCGTCGCCGACGCCAACACCGTGATGGCCTGGTGCATATTGTAGGCGGCCACGGGCCAATAGGTGTTCAGCTCCAGGTAGCCGCCCTGCGCCGCCGCCGCCACGGCCGCGTCGTTGCCGATCACCTGGCACACCACCTGCACCAGCGATTCGGCGATGACGGGGTTCACCTTGCCCGGCATGATCGACGACCCCGGCTGCACGGTCGGCAACTCCAGCTCGCCAAGGCCGGCGCGCGGCCCGGACGACAGCCACCGCAGGTCGTTCGCGATCTTCTGGAGCGATACGGCGGCAGCCCGCACCGCGCCGCTCGCGGCCAGCAACGCGTCTTGCGTGGCCTGTGCCTGAAAGTGATACGGCGTTTCCTTCACGGGAATGCCCAGCTCTCGCGCGAGGATCGCGCACGCCTTCGACGCGAACTCCGGGTGGGCGTTCACGCCCGTGCCGACCGCCGTGCCGCCCAGCGCCACCTCCGACAACGCCGCGACATGCGGTCGCAGCCGCTCTTGCGCCAGCTTCACGGCCTGGGCGAAGCCCAGGAACTCCTGTCCTAGCCGAATGGGCGTGGCATCCTGCAAGTGCGTGCGCCCGGTCTTGATGATCGGCCAGAACTCGCGAGACTTTTCCATCAGCGCCTTTTCGAGCGACGCCAGCGCCGGCAGCAGCCGCTTATCCAGCGCCACCGCCGCCGTGAGGTGCGTCGCCGTCGGAATCACGTCGTTCGACGACTGCCCGCGGTTCACGTCGTCGTTCGGGTGGACGTTCTTGCCCGCCGTCTTGATCACCTCGCGCGCCCGCCGCGCGATCACCTCGTTCGCGTTCGTGTTGGTCGACGTTCCCGAGCCCGTCTGGAACAGATCGACGACGAAGTGAGCGTCCCACTTGCCCTCCACCACCTCCGTCGCCGCCAGCACGATCGCGTCGGCCACCTCCTTGTCGATCAGGCCGAGCTCCGCGTTCACGCGCGCCGCGGCGCGCTTCACCGCCCCCAGAATGTGGTTGAACTCCGGCGGATAGCGCAAATTGCTCACCGGAAAGTTCAGCACGGCGCGTTGCGTCGAGGCTCCCCAGTAGGCATTTGCGGGCACCTCCATCGTGCCCATGGTGTCGCGTTCGGTGCGGGTTCCAGACTGCTGTTGCGTCATCCTCGGGTGCCCCCTCGCAAGTTGGTGACGGTCACGAATAACGGATCTTATCGCCCCCACCGCCTGGCTGCTAGCCCGCCGCGAGCCGTTCAGTCAAATTCTCGAAATTCGTTTAAACGGAACCTTGGAATCGAGGAACAATCGCGGGGCCGCATGCTACAATCCGCCGGAATCCAAGGCGACGAACGCCTTCCCGGCCAGGTAGCACCCATGCAGCAATCGCCGTCCAGCTTCCGCCAAGCCGTCATCGCGGTCGTGTTCAGCGCCATCGTCTTGGCGCTCATCGCCGTCACCGCTTGGTTCGCAGGCTACGCCGACGACCGTTTCGGCCACGGCCCGCTGCCCAGCGGCCTCGACTGGCGTCGCGCCTATCTCGCCACGCTGCTGGTCGGCCTCTCGGGCGTCGTCTGCGGCGCCGGCGTCGTCATGGGCATGCGCGCCATCAAGCAATACGCCCTCACCTTCGCCTGGCTCGCCTATGTCGTCCTCACCGGCGCGCTCGTGCTCTGGTTCTTCGCCCCCATCCAGCGCTTCGGCGCGCCCCCCTTCCTCGGCCTGCCGGAATTCCTCGTGAGCGTCGCCGGACGCATGGTCGTCACCGTCGCTCTCGGCGCCCTGCTGCTCGGCGGGGTCGACTTCAGGCGCATCCGGATTGGCAAGCCCGCCCCGGCGCCCGCGCCCGAGCCCATCGCGGCCGGCGCGGCCCGCTCCGAGCGCACCGTCATTCGCGGCCTGCCCGGACGCTTCACGCCCAACGCCTGGCGGTCCCTTTCTTTCATGCAGGACGAAGCCAAGCGCTTCGACCACGGCTACATGGGCACCGAGCACCTCCTGCTCGGCATCCTGCGCGACGAGCAGTCCGTCGCCACGCGCGCGCTCATCAACCTCAAGGTCGACATCGCCAGCGTGCGCGCGCACATCGAGCAGGGAATCGGCCGGCGTGGATCGCTCTACTCCGGCACCACCGGCCTCACGCGCCGCTGCCAGCAGGTCATCGAAGGCGCCGCGCGCCTCTCCCGCGCCGACGGCCAGCAGCTCGTCGGCACCGGCCACCTGCTACACTCGCTGGTGCAGATCGAGGAAGACATGGCCGCTCAAACGCTGCAACAGGCAGGCGTCACGCCCACGCGCCTCGCCAACGAGCTCCGACGCCTCGGCCCCGAGAGCGAATAGGCGCCTTCCGCCGCCATCCTCCCCGCCGCTCGCCCGCATGCGGGATAATGGATATTGTTCTCCCCGTGGGCCCGTAGCTCAGTGGTTAGAGCGAGCGACTCATAATCGCTTGGTCGCAGGTTCGATCCCTGCCGGGCCCACCAGGCAGTCGACCAGGTCCGCCTCGGCGATGGCCGTGCGTATCTCGCCTTCGCCGGACTGGTTCGACGACATGGAGCCGTTCGCCAGCACGAAGCCCGCCGTGCCGTTGGGCGCCAGGTGATACAGGAAGTGCTGCACCCACGCGAAGTTAGCGTTGCCGGCGGGCGGCGCGCCATACACCCAGCGCTTGTCCTTGCGCAGCAGGTCGCCGCGCCAGTCGCTGTCGTTGAAGGGCGGGTTCGCCAGCACATAGTCGGCCCGCAGGTCGGGGAACTGGTCGTTGTGGAAGCTGTCGCCCTGCGCGATCCGCGCGTCGATCCCGCGTATCGCTAGGTTCATCTTCGCCAGCCGCCACGTCGTGTAGTTCGACTCCTGGCCGTAGATCGACACCTGGCCCTTCGCCTTCCCGCTGTTGCCGTTCCCGTTGGCGTGCGCCTCGATGAACTTCGCCGACTGCACGAACATGCCGCCGGAGCCGCAGCACGGGTCGTAGACGCGGCCCTTGTAGGGCGCCAGCACCTCCACCAGCAGCCGCACCACATGCGTTGGCGTGTAGAACTGCCCGCCCTTCTTGCCCTCGGCGCTCGCGAACCGCGACAGGAAATATTCGTAAACCTTGCCGAGGATGTCCTTCGACTTGTTCTCCTTGTCGCCGAACTGGATGTTGGCGATGAGGTCGATGAGCTGGCCGAGGCGCTGCTTATCCAGCCCCGGCCGCGCGTACTCCTTCCGCAGCACGCCCTTGAGCGAAGGGTTGTCGCGCTCGATGGCTACCACCGCCGCGTCGACGATCTCACCGATCTTCGGCTGCTTCGCCATCCCCTTTAGGTGCGGCCACCGCGCCACCAGCCCTAGCGACTGCCCCAACTCGCGCAAGCGCGCCCTGGCCTGCTCCAACGCCCTCGCTCGAATCGCCTCGGCCTCGTCGTGGCGCTCGCGCGCGGCACGCTCCGCCTCCTGCTTCATCACCTCCGCCAAGCGGCTCGCGCCCTCCACCGTCTTGGTGGCAAGCGCGTTGAGCGAGTTCAGGTGCTCCAGCCGCCGGTCGGCCTCCTCGCGTTTCGCGAGCAGCCCATCGACGAACTTGACCACCTCTTCCTCCGAGAGGTGACCGTCGACCACGGAGAGCTCGTGCCCCCATAGCCGCCGCGTTGTGGGTGTCTCCATCGCAGTCCGCCCCCTGGCAGTTCCGGCATCGCCGTCAGCGGCTCACCCGACTGGCCCGCGCGGCCTCTACGCCGACCGCTTCGCGATGCCCAGCTGCACCGGAGCGTTGCCGTTGGCCTGCTCGGCGCCGTCGGTCGTCAGGAGCTCGGCCGATATGGCGGCCAACGCCTTTCGCACATGGTCCGACACCTTGGTCGAAATGCGGTGCGTCAGCAGCTCCGCCTCCACCTTGGCGCGCGAGCGTATCTCGGCGGCCTCCTGGTTGGCGGCGCGCAACAGCTGCTCGCACTCCGTTTGCGCGGTGCGTAGCGTCTGGCGGGCGCGGTGCTCCGCCTCTTGCGTGGCCTCCGCCGTGCGCGAGGCGATCTGCTCGCTCGCCGAGTCGATGATGCGCTGCGCCTGCTGCTGGGCGCGCTGCTCCGCCTCCGCGATGATGCGGCTCGCCTCCATGCGCGCCTCGGCGCGGGCCTCGTCCTTGATGCCCTCGGCGACCTTGTGCGCCTCCAGCACGATCTGCTCGGCGAAGCGGTACAGGGGCGGGCTGGCGTCGATGCCCATGGCGCGTGGCTCGGCGGCGGACGGCGCCGCATTCGCCGGCGGGGTGCCGGCGCCGGCCGGTTCCGCCTGCTCGCTCGTCTCCGGCTGCTCCGACTCCCCCGGTTGCCGCAGGTCGTCTCGCTTCCTCGTGTATCTGCTCGTCATCAGGCTCCTCGTAATCGGCTGAAATCGCGGCGGCGCGGGCCACGCCGTGGGTCGCGCCGCTCCCTATGCCTCGGTGCATCATCGCCTTCCACCGTCCCCCGCGGCGATGGCCGAAAGCACTAGCCGCTCTAGTGCTGGAGGGCCGAGTGCCGCCGCCGGCGGCGCGCCTTGTGGACGCCGCTAGCGTAGCCGCACCCAACCTTCCGCGTGGGCCTCCGGCGAGTTGAAGGCGAGCGGGTGCGCGCGGCGATATTCCTCGCTGATGATGAGGTCGGCGGGCGAGTCGAGGCCGCGCCGGCGGTAGTCGGCGAACTGGCGCTCGGGCAGCAGCGCGAGGTAGGAGTAGTACCGTGGGCTGTTCCCTTCCCACCGCTCGACGCCGATGTCGAAACTGTTGCCTTGCACGTTGGCGTGGCCCAGCAGCTGCCCCGCGCGCACATCCATCCCCTCGGCGACGCCGGGAGCCGGTGTCACGTGGTACAGCACCACCCGCAGCGCATCGTTGCCCGCCACCCTAATCTGGACCTGGTGCCCGCTGTACGCGGGGACGCCCCCGCCGGCGAGGTCACCGCGCGGCCGGTGACGCTCCTCGAACAGGCGGGCGACGGTGTCGTCGACCGGTGAGTGGATCGACACCGCCTCATCGCCTTACGCGAGCGACGGCAGCGGCACGAAGTAGTGCTTCGACGACCAATCCGGCGTGCCAAGGCTGCCGTGTCCCAGCGCGGCGCGGAACTTGCTAACCATGTCGAGCAGCGACGGATCGACCGCGTGCGCTTGAATCGCCTGCTCCACCGGCACCACGGGGAGCCGCGTTGGCGTCGGCGTGGGCGTTCGCGTCGTCGTCGCGAATGGCGCCAGCGGCGTCGGCGGCGCGGGCGAGCACGACGCCAGCGCGGCGACGGTGGCGGCCAGCAGGGCAGCCCACCACCGCATCGTGGGAGGCGCCCCGCGGCGCTTCATGTCCGCGTGCCCCTCACGGCCATGCTACCGGTGTCCGTGCGCCGCCTCTTCCACCTCGGCCTTGCGGCGGGCAATCGCGCGCTCGCCTCGCGGACTGGCGACACCCTGAATCGCCACGTTCACCAGCGCCGGCTTGCCCGCGTCGAAAGCCCTCCGCAGCGCCGACTCCAGCAGCTCGGGGCTGTCCACGTGCTCCGCATGTCCGCCCAGGCCCTCCACGATCTTGTCGTAGCGCGTCGGCAGCAAGTCGGTTGCGACGGCATGGCCGTAGGCGGTCACCTGGATGCGCCGGTCGATGCCCCACGCCGAGTCGTTGCCCACCACACCCACGATGTGCAGTCGGTGCCGCACTGCGGTGTCGAACTCCATGCCATTGAAGCCGAAGGCGCCGTCGCCGGTCATCATCGCCACGCGCGCCTTCGGGAACGCGATCTGTGCCGCCAGCGCCGTCGGAATCGCCGAGCCCAGCATGCCCAAGTGCGGCAGCGCCCACCACTTCCCCCGCCGAAGGCTGGCGTGGTACAGCTTGCCGAAGTGGCAGTAGTCGCCGCCGTCGAACACCACCACGTCGTCCCGCCCAATGAACTTGCCGACGGTCTGGTGAACGAACAACGGGTGCGCCGGCGACTCCGGTATCGCCTTGCTTGCGACCCATTCCTCCTGCGCGGCCCGCTCCGCGCGGAACCGTGCCAGCCATGGCAGGTCGTGCCAGGCCAGCGACCGCGCCTCGGCGGTCATCTGCTCGACGACACCCGCCACGTCGCCGGCGATGCCGACCTCCACGTCGCGGTTCTTGCCGATCTCCGTCGCCGATGGGTCGATCTGGATGATCTTCGCGCCGGCCGCGATCGCCGGCGGCTGTCCGTAGGCGATGGTGTAATCGATCTTCTTGCCCAGGAGCAAAACCACGTCCGCCTCGCGCAGCAGCGATGCGGCGCGGTTCAGCGTCGCATCGAAGAACCCGAAGCAATAGGGGTGGTCGTCCGGCACCACGCCGCGCGCGCTGCCCTCCGTCAGCAGCGGCAGCCGCGTCGTCTCGATGAACGCCGCCAGCACGGGGGTCGCGCTCTCGTGGTACGCGGCGGGGCTCGCCGCGATCACGATGGGCTGCTTCGCGCCATGCAGCAGACGCACCGCCGCCCGCGCCTGCTCCGGCATGGCGCCCACTGGACGCCGCGCCGACGCGACCGCCGGCGCCTGAAAGCGCACGTCGCGCTCGTCCACCAGTTGCTCCTGCACGTCGATCGGAATCGTGAGGCTCACCGGCCCGCGCCGCCCGGCGAATGCCGCCCGCACCGCCAGCGCGATGTAGTTGGGAATGCGGCGCGCGTCGTGCACCAGCCAAGCGCCCTTGGTGACGGCCTTCGCCATCGCCACCTGGTCGATCTCCTGCATCATGCCGCGGTCGTAGTTCGATAGCTTGTCCGAGCCACTAATGTGCAATACCGGCGCTTCCGTGTGCATCGCGTGGACGAGTCCGGGCAGCGCGTTGGCGTGGCCCGGCGTCGTCACCATCGACACGCCCATCTGGCCCGTGATGCGCGCCCACGCATCCGCCATGTGCACCGCCGCCTGCTCGTGACGCGTGTCCCAGAAGCGGAAGTCCTGCTCGGCCATCGTGTTCATCACGGGCAGCACGTGATCGCCCGCCAGCGCGAACACATCCGCGACGCCCTCTTGTCGAAGGGCGCGCGCGATAATCTCGCTGCCGCTCATGCGTCGCTGTGCGCTCATCGGTTAGACTCCCTGCGCCAGTTGAAATCGTCGGTGGCCCGTCGTCGCGCCCGATGCTAGCACAGCCCGCCGCCACCGCACGACGCGACGCCCACACGGAGGATGGACCGCATGACCGCACCCCAGGTCTTCGTCTACGCGCCAGTGGAGGAGGCAAGGCCGACCTACGACGAGATGCGCGCCCTCGGCTGCGAGCTCATCATGGGCAAGGACTATTGGCACCACGCCCCCCGGCGTGAGAACCAGCTGGAGATGATCGCCATGGCCGCCGCCTCGGACGCCATGCACGGCACCTCCATCCGCAACACCCCCATCACCGCGGAAGTGCTCCGAGCCTCCGAAACGCTGCGTATCGTCGCCAAATACAGCATCGGCGTCGACGAGGTTGACGTCGATGCCGCGACCGACCTTGGCATCCTCGTCACCAACGCGCCCACCGAGGCCAATTGGGGCTCCGTTGCCGAGGGCACGATGGCGATCATGCTCGCCCTCTTCAAGCGCGTGCGCGAGCGCGACGCCTATATCAAGGCCGGCAAGTGGCGTGCCGACCACCTCGTCGGCACCTATGTCGGCGCCCGCGACGACGGCTACTCCGGCCTCACCGTCGGCATCGTCGGCCTCGGCCGTGTCGGCGGGCGGGTCGCCGAGCTGTTGCGGCCCTGGCGCGTGCGGCTGCTTGCCTGCGACCCCTATGTCCCCGACGCCCGCTTTCGGCAATGCGGCGCGACGAATGTGGACTTCCCGACGCTGCTGCGCGAGTCCGACGTGGTGAGCCTGCACGTGACCCTCACGCGCGAGACGCGCCACTTGATGGGCGCCGAGCAATTCGCCATGATGAAGCCGACCGCCGTGTTCCTCAACACCTCGCGCGGCAAGGTCGTCGATGAGAACGCGCTGATCGAGGCCATCGAGCGGAACGTGATTTGGGCGGCCGGCATCGACGCCTTCGAACAGGAGCCGCCGCCTCCGGAAAGCCGCATCCGCCGCCTGGGCGACCGAGTGCTGCTCTCGCCGCACTACACGTTCGCTTCCCACGGCGCCGGCCTCGGCCCCGGCGCCCGCATCGCCACCGACGCCCTGCTGGCCGCCATCCGTGGCCGGCTGCCCGACGAGGGCTGCATCGTGAACAAGGACGCCATTCCACGCTGGCTGGAGCGCTTCGGCGGGCGCGCCATGCTGCCCTAACGCGTCACGCGCCGCCCCAGGATGGCCAGGTCCTTCCATTGGCCGTCCAGGTCGGCCACCTCCGGCAGATGGGCCCAGCGCTCGAATCCGAACTTCTCGAACAGCCCAAGGCTCGCAGCGTTGTGGCCGAACACCAACGCCACCAGCGTCCGCGCGGACAGCGATGCCGAGGCTTCGATGGCGTGGCGCAGCAGCGCCGTGCCCACGCCGTGGCGGTGCAATGCTGTCGCCACGTACACGCTCACCTCGACGGTTGCGTCATACGCGGGGCGCGGATGGAAACGGCCGAGGCTCAGCCAGCCGGCGATGCGTCCATCGCGCTCCAGCACCCACAGCGGGTGGCGCGCCGGGTCGTGCTCGCGAAACCACCCGACGCGCGACTCCAGCGACACCGGCTCCGTGTCGGCCGTCGCCAGCCGGCCCGGAATCGATGCGTTATAGATCGCTATGATCGCCGGTAGGTCGCCCTCTGTCGCGTGGCGGATGACGTCGCGCCCGTCGATGGATCGCATCGCGCCCGCCTCACGTCCCAATGCGGACCGGGTCCGCCAGGTCGCGGACCGACCGCAACAGCGAGAGCGTCGTCAGCCGGCCCGTCTTCGGGTTCTCGCTCGGTATGTTCTCCACGTGAAAACGGAACAGCCCGAACTCGCCCTCCACCTCGATGTCGTGACAGTTGCGCGCCAGGCCCGGCACCGCCACCACCCGTATCGTCGTCGCGTCCGGCCCAATGCCTGCGAGGCTCACCGCCGCCGACACGTTCAGGTTCTGCGGGAAGCCCTTCGCGGCGACGCGCGCCGGGCCGGAAAACAGCTCCTGCTCGTGCGTCAGGCCGTCCACCGAGATGCCGTGCTCGGCCAAATACGGAGCGCCCTTCCACGCGACCGGCGGCTTGCGCGACACCATGCTCACCCGGTCGATGCGCCCCATGCTGGCCGACTTGATGCCGTCGAGCCCGGCGATCGCGCCCGACGGCAGGTACAGCCGGCAGCCCGCGTCCCGCGCCTCGTTCACGATCCCCGGGTGGTCGATGAACGCGCCGATGCTGATCGCCATCAACCCCTTGCGCCGCGCGAACGCCGCCGAGGCGAGCGGTCGCACGACATCGCCGCCGGCCGCCTCGATCACCACGTCGGACGCGTCGATCAGCGCGGACGTGTCGAGGAACGGTACCCGGTGCCGCAGCGACGCCAGGAACTCCTCGGCGGGCCCTCTCGTGCTGCTGGTCACGCCCGCCACGCGCACGCCACCCAGCAGGCCGGCGTCCGCCGCTCGCAGGATCGCCCTTCCCACCGCGCCGCATCCAACGATGCCGATTGAAACCATGGCCGTGCTCCGGAACCGCCGGGTTGACCGCGGCAGCACTCTACAGCCAACGATGCCCATATGGTAGCGTCGTGAGCCCAGCCGGCGGCCGACCGCCGGGAACGAGCGAGGAGAACGGCATGGGACACCCGCTTTTTCAGGTCGACGCCTTCACCGCGACGCCGTACCGTGGCAATCCGGCCGCCGTCTGCCTGCTGGACGGCCCCGCGCCGGCGGGTTGGATGCAAGACGTGGCCCGCGAGATGAACCTTTCCGAAACCGCGTTCCTCCACCCCGCGAACGATGGCTTCGACCTGCGCTGGTTCACCCCCACCGTCGAGGTCGACCTGTGCGGCCACGCGACGCTCGCCAGTGCGCACGTGCTCTGGGAAACGGGGCGCCTGCCCACCGCCGAGCCCGCCCGCTTCCACACCCGCGGCGGGCTGCTCACCGCCGTGCGCGGCGATGACATGATCGAGATGGATTTTCCCGCTCGCCCGGCCGCGCCCGCCGAGCCGCCGCCCGGCCTCGAAGCCGCGCTCGGTGTCCCCCTCCGCCACGTCGCCAAGACCAAGGCCGACTACCTCGTCGAGGTGGAGTCGGCGCGGCAGGTGCGCGACCTGCGCCCCGACCTCACATCGCTCGCCCGGCTGCCGTTGCGCGGCGTCATGGTCACCAGTCGCTCGGATGACGATGCGTCCGATTTCGTGTCGCGCTTCTTCGCTCCGGTCAGCGGCATCCCCGAGGACCCGGTCACCGGCTCGGCTCACTGTTGCCTCGGCCCCTACTGGGGCGCCAAGCTCGGCAAGCGGTCGCTCGTTGGCCACCAGGCATCGGCCAGGGCAGGGGTGGTGCGCGTGCGCCTCGCCGGCGACCGCGTTTGGCTGGGCGGGCGGGCCGTCACCGTGCTGCGTGGCGAGCTCACCGCCACCTAAGCGGCCGCGCCCGTGTCGCGCCTGCCGGCGGCGCCCCATCGCGCGTCGCGTTTGCGATAACCTATGGCGCTGCCGGAGACCGGGCCGCGCTCCGCGCCACAACCGACGGCGGGCGAAGGAGGGCCATGCCCATGTTGAGCGAGTTTCAGAAGTTCTTGCTGCGTGGCAACGTGATCCAGCTGGCGATCGCGGTCGTCATCGGCGCGGCATTCGGCGCCGTCGTGAAGTCGGCGGTCGAGGACCTCATCACTCCCCTCATCGGCATCCTCGGCAACAGGGACTTCTCCGGCTTCGTGTTCACCGTCAACGGCAGCACCTTCCGTTACGGCAACTTCGTCAACGCGCTCCTCTCGTTCATCGTCGTCGCGGCGGTCGTGTTCTTCCTCGTCGTCAAGCCCATGAACGCCTTCATGGAGCGCACCCGCAACGAGCCCAAAACCGCCGACCCCACCACGCGGAAGTGCCCCGAGTGCCTCAGCGAAATTCCCATCGCCGCCAAGCGCTGCGCCCATTGCGCGTCGGTCGTGGAGCCCGTGCAAGCCGGCTGACCCGCATCGGACGCAGGACATGCGCGACGCTCGCGCCCGTCGAGCCTGCCGTGTAAGATGGGCGCGAGTTTCTCCCCACCGAGGCAGCGCGATGCAACAAGTGACTCCCGGGCAAGTGCGGACGGCGAACGAGAAAAGCCGCCGGCTACGCGAGCTGATCCAGTCCGGCAAGACGCTCGTGATGCCCGGCGCCTATGACGGCTTCAGCGCGCGACTCTTCGAGTCGCTCGGATTCCCCGCCATCCAATGTAGCAGCGGCCCGGTCGCGTGGACCCACGGGCGCGGCGACGGCGAGCAGATCACCCGCGACCAGTTCGTCGCCGCCACCGCGCGCATCGCCCAGTCGGTGGCCGTGCCGGTCAACGCCGACGGCGAGCGCGGCTTCGGCGACGCCGACACCATCGGCGAGACGGCGCGCGGCCTCATCGCCATCGGCGCGGCGGGCATGAACGTCGAGGACAGCCTGCCTGGCGACAAGGGCATTCACGCCGGGCTTGCTCCGCTGGAGCGGCACGCCGCGAAGCTGCGGGCGCTCGTGGCGACCCGCAAGGAGCTCGGCAGCGAGTTCTTCCTCAACGCCCGCGTCGACGCGCTCCTCGTCATGCGCGACGATCCCAAGGCCGCCCTGCGCGAGGCGGTGCGTCGCGGCCAGGCCTACGCCGAAATCGGCGGCGACTGCATCTTCTACACCGCCGCCGTGAGCCGCGATGTCATCGCCATCCTCGTGAAAGAGGTGCCGGCCCCCGTCAGCGTGCTCGCCGGCCCGCAAACGCCCCCCATCGCCGAGCTGCAAGAGATCGGCGTCGCGCGCGTGAGCTATGGCTACGCGTTCGCCGTCGCGGCCGCCGGCGCCATGCGCCGCCTCGCGCTGGAGATACAGCAGAAGGGCACCATCGCGGGCCTCGCCGATGCGGGCGTCACCAGCGCCGACCTGGCCGCCATGATGTCGCGCTAGGCCATGCCCCCCGCGCCGCCGCCCGCCGCAGCGACGGCTTCCGCCATCGCTGCTATATTCTCAACGTCCCGCTCATCCCAACCAGGTGAAGGTGCCTCGTGACCACCGCAACGTCCACCGATGTGATTGTCGTCGGCGCGGGCAACGCCGCCCTCTGCGCCGCCCTCGCGGCACGCGAGCAAGGCGCCCGCGTCACCGTGCTCGAAAAGGCCCCGCAGGCCGACCGTGGCGGCAATACCTACTACACCGGCGGCGCCATCCGCTTCGCCTACGACGGCTTCGACGACGTCCGCGCGCTCATCCCCGACCTCTCCGAGGCCGAAGCCTCGTCCATGGACGTCGGCAGCTACACCACCGGCGCCTTCTTCGACGACATCATGCGCGTCACCGAGGGCCTCTCCGACCAAGACCTCGCCGATCTGCTGGTGCGGCGCTCCTACGACTCGCTGCGCTGGCTTCACGGCCAGGGCATGCGCTTCGTGCCGCTGTGGGGGCGGCAGTCGTTCAAGGTGGGCGACAAGTTCCGGTTCTGGGGAGGACTCATTCTGGAGGCCGTCGGCGGCGGCAAGGGCCTGTCCGACCAGCTCTTCGAGATCGCGGAGAAGCGCGGCATACCCGTCCGCTATTCCACCGCCGCCCACAAGCTCCTGGTCGACCACCGAGGCGCCGTCGTCGGCGTGACCGCCAAGGGCGCCAACGGCTACGAAGACCTCCACGCCAAGGCGGTCGTGCTGGCGTGCGGCGGCTTCGAAGCCAACCCCGAGATGCGGACCCGCTACCTCGGCCAAGGCTGGGAGCTCGCCAAGGTGCGCGGCGTGCGCTACAACACCGGTGACGGCCTGAAGATGGCAATGGATATCGGCGCGCAGCCCTTCGGCCACTGGAGCGGCTGCCATGCCGTCGCGTGGGACCTCAACTCCACGCCGTTCGGCAACCGCAGCATCACCGACCTCTACCAGAAGCACTCATACCCGTTCGGCCTCATCGTCAACATCGAAGGCAAGCGCTTCCTGAACGAGGGCGCCGACTTCCGCAACTACACCTACGCCAAGTACGGTCGCGAAATCCTCAAGCAGCCCCAACGCGCCGCCTTCCAGCTGTTCGACCAGAAGACCAAGCATCTCCTCCGCGATGAGTACCGCATCCCGCAGGTGACGATGGTCGAGGCGAACACAATCGAGGAGCTGGCCGACGGCCTCGACATCGACAAAGCCGGCCTGGTCGAAACCGTGCGCGGCTACAACGCCGCATGTCGCCCCGGCGACTACAACCCCACCGTCCTCGACGGCGTCCACACCGAAGGCATCTCGCCGCCGAAATCCAACTGGGCGCTGCCGCTCGACGCGCCGCCCTACCTGGGCTACGCGGTCACCTGCGGCATCACCTTCACCTTCGGCGGCCTGCGCGTGAACAAGCGCGCGCAGGTGCTAGACACGCTCGACGCGCCCATCCAGGGCCTCTACGCCGCCGGCGAAATGGTGGGCGGGCTGTTCTACCACAATTACCCGGGCGGCGCCGGCCTCATGTCCGGCAGCGTGTTCGGACGCATCTCCGGCGCCAGCGCGGCCGAGGACATTCGCGGCTAGCCGGGGCGGTGGTTCCACGCCACCCGGCGCGAGGAGCATCATGGCGACGTTGTCCGCGCCCCGGCCCGCATCCGTCAACGGCCACGATATCCGCTATGTCGAGGGCGGCGCCGGCAGGCCCGTCATCTTCACCCACGGCCTCGGCTTCACCGCCAGCGCCGACCAATTCGCCCCCCTCATGCGCGCCAGCCGGACGGCTATCGCCTCATCGCCGTCGACAACCTCGGCTGGGGCCGGTCCAGCCGCCCCACCTCCGGCTACAGCATGGAGGGCTGGGTGGCGAACCTCGTCGAGTTCATGCGCGTGCTCGACATCGATCGGGCATCGCTGGTCGGCCACACGCTCGGCTCGTGGATCTCCGCCCTCGTCGCCCAACTTTTCCCGGGCCGCGTGGATAGGCTCGTCCTCGGCACGCTGGCCGGCCTCAATGCCACCGCGCCGTCGCCGGCCCGTCAGTTCACGGTGCCCGATAAGGCCGCCATCAAGGCACAGCTCGAATCGGCGTTCCGCGGCTCCGTGGCGGTGACCGGGCCATGGTCGACGAAGAGCAGGCCCGCCATGCGCGTGCCAACGTCGGCGAGGCCTACACCGCCATCCTCGCTGCCGTGAACGACCCCAACATGCGGCGCTACTGGTGGTTGGAGCAACGCTTGCCGCGCATCGCCTGTCCCACGCTCGTCACCTGGGGTTCCGACGATCCCGTCATGACCTCTGATTTTGGCAGGCAGGCGGTATCGCTGCTGCCCAACGGGCGGCTGCATGTCTTCGAGGACGGCACGCATAACCCGCACGCCGTCGCGCTCGAGAAGTACGCCGCGCTGCTGGCCGAATTCCTGGCCTGAGCCGTGGTGGCGGCCCCGCCGCGCCGGGCGCCGCCCGCATTCGGGTCGATCATGGAACGATACTTCCAAGGGGCAACGACAAAGAACCCTCCGGCCCGCGACGGCAACCGGGCCGCAGGTCGCCATCGCCGCGTCACCATTCCCGCTAACCCGCTCGTCGATTGGCGCGAGGCCGCCCGCGCGATCGTTCCGTCGGCGGCCCCGTTGCCGCCCTGGCTGGCCGCCGCCGACCGGCGCGTGTTCCTCTATCACCGTGGCGCCACCGCGCTCGCGGCCGCCATTGCCGCCGTGGCTGGCCGCGCGGGCGCCGTTGCCGCTTGCGCCTGGGTGCCCGGTTACATCGGCGACGACGCCGTCGCTCCGCTGCGCGCCCTCGGCCACCGCTTGCGCTTCTACCCGGTCACCGACGCGCTCCAGCCTGACTGGGCATGGCTCGAAACGGCGCTCCAGCGGGAGGCCGGGCCGGGGGCGCTCGTGCTCGTTGACTACTTCGGCATGCCCACGCCGGCGAGCGCCGCCCGTTCCTTCGGCGACCGTCACGGTCTCGCCCTCATCGAGGCTGCCGCGCACCTGCCAAGCGCCGTCGCCGGCGTTGCCGATGCCGTCGTGTTGAGCCCGCGCAAGCACTTCGCCATTCCAGTGGCGGCGTGCTGCTCGCCGCGCCCGCGCTCGCGGCCCACGTGCCGGCGCCTGGCCCGCCGGTGTCCGCGCCCGCGTCGCTGCGGTGGCTGGCGCGGAAGGCGGGGC
>VGZX01000002.1 GCA_016872415.1 SAR202 cluster bacterium
CCGCAACGTCTGGCGCGCGAATCTGGCGAAGGCCCTGGCGACGGTGAAGCAGGCGGTGAACGCCCTGGGCAGCGACCGCGTTTTCATCGCGCCCTCGTGCTCGATGCTGCACAGCCCGGTCGACCTCTCGTTGGAGCACGCGCTGGATGCCGAGGTGAAGTCGTGGATGGCATTCGCGAACCAGAAGGTGGAGGAGTTGGCGATTCTGGCGCGCGCGGTGAACGAGGGTGAATCGGGCGTGGCGGCGCAATTGGTCGACAACGCGAAGGCGATGGAGAGCCGCCGCACCTCGCCGCGCATTCACAACGCCGAGGTGAAGCGACGGCTGGCGGCCGTGACGCCGGCGATGCTGGAGCGCAAGAGCCCGTTCGCGAGACGGCGCGAGGCACAGCAGCAATGGCTGCGGCTGCCCAAGTTTCCGACGACGACGATCGGCTCGTTCCCGCAGACGGCGGAGGTCCGCAAGGCGCGCGCCGACTTCAAGAAGGGCGCCATCACCGAGGAGCAATACAACGAGTTCCTGCGGAAGGAGATCGCCAACGTAGTTAAGTTCCAAGAAGGGGTCGGCATCGACGTGCTGGTGCACGGTGAGTCCGAGCGGAACGACATGGTGGAATATTTCGGCGAGCAGTTGGAGGGGTACGTCCACACGGGCAACGGGTGGGTGCAATCGTACGGCTCGCGCTGCGTGAAGCCGCCGATCATTTTCGGCGACATTCGTCGGCCGAAGCCGATGACGGTGGAGTGGATCAAGTACGCGCAGTCGTTGACGAAGCGGCCCATGAAGGGCATGCTGACCGGGCCGGTGACGATGCTGCAGTGGTCGTTCGTGCGCGACGACCAGCCGCGCAGCGAGACGAGCAAGCAGCTGGCGCTGGCGATCCGCGACGAGGTGCTGGACTTGGAGAAGGCCGGCATCAAGGTGATCCAGATCGACGAGCCGGCGGTGCGCGAGGGCCTGCCGCTTCGCCGCGAGGACTGGGGCGAGTACCTGCGCTGGGCAGTGGACTCGTTCAAGCTGGCGGCGGCGGGCGTGGCGGACCAGACGCAGATCCACACGCACATGTGCTACGCCGAGTTCAACGACATCATCGAGTCCATCGGCGAGATGGACGCCGACGTGATCTCCATCGAGACGTCGCGCTCGAACATGCACCTGCTGGAGGCGTTCGAGCATTACCACTACCCGAACGAGATCGGCCCGGGCGTGTACGACATCCACTCGCCGCGCGTGCCCGACACGAGCGAGATGGAGCGGTTGCTCGAAAAGGCGACCAAGGTGCTGGCGCCCGACCAGATATGGGTGAACCCCGACTGCGGCCTGAAGACGCGGGCGTGGCCCGAGGTGAAAGCCTCGTTGGTCAACCTCGTGGAGGCCGCCAAGGACATGCGCGGCGGAAAGCAGGCTCCGGCCAAGTCCGGTGCCAAGCAGTAGCCGCGACCGGCGACGACCCGAAGGGGCGCTACAATGGCGCCCCTTCTTTTTCACGGCAAGTTCATGGCGAGAGATGAGGCGATGTCCGAGCCGGCGACGTTCCGCACCGCTTTCAAGGATGCCTCGCGCTGCTTCGTCGACACGGTCGCGCGCATTCCGGCCGGGCGGTGGCAGGCGGCCGGCCTGGGCGAGTGGACGGTGCGCGAGACGGTGGGGCACACCTGTCGAGCGTACACCACGCTGTTGGACGGCCTGGGCGCGGGTGCCACCGCGGCGACCATCACGAGCCCCTCGCACTACTATCGCGTCGCGCAGACCGGGCCCGATGCGGACCAGGCCGGCGCCGACCGAGGGCGGCAGGCGGCGGCACACATGGACGACGAGCCGCTCGGCTACGTCCGCGAGCTGGCCGCGCGCGCGGAGACGCTGGTGGATGCGACCCCGGACACGGCAATCGCGACGGTGCGTTTCGGCACCATGCGCTTCGCCGATTTCCTGGTGACGCGCGCTTCGGGGCTGCTGGCTCACGCCCTGGACATCGCCCGCGCGGCCGGAGTCGATCTCGACCCACCCGCCTCGGCGACGCGGGCAACGTTCGACATCCTGCGGGAGCTGGCGATCGACGATGGCGTCTTTCCGAGCATCGTCTTCGCGCTGACGGGTCGAGGCTCGCTGCATCCACGTTTCAATCTGCTGGGCCAACGTGCCTGAGGAGTGTTCACCGATGGCGGAATCATCGACGATTCGCGTGCCCGAGATCCGCATTGCGTTCAAGAGCGCGGCGCAGTTCCTGGTCGACACGGTCGGCCGCGTTCCGGCCGACAAGTGGGGTGCGCCGGGCCTGGGCGAGTGGACGGTGCGCGAGACGGTGGCGCACGCGGCGCGGCCCTTCACCACGCTGGTGGACGGCCTTGGCTCGCCCGGCGGCGACGTGACGCTGTTGAGCGCGGCCGCCTACTTCAGGGCGGGGATGTCTGCGCCGAACGTGAACCAGGGGATAGCGGAGCGCGGGCGGCAGGCGGCCAAGGAGATGGGCGACGACCCCGCCGCGTATGTGGGCGGGCTTGCGAAGCGGGCGCTGGAGGCATCCGACCGCGTGGCCGACGACTTCATCATGAACGTGCGCTTTGGCACCATCCGGTTCGCCGACTATCTGCCGACGCGCACGTTCGAGCTCACTGTGCATACGCTAGACATCGCGCAGGCGGTCGGTTTGAAGGTGACGCCGCCATCGACGGCGGCGCGCTCGGTCTTCGACACGCTGCGGGACATCGCGATCGACCAGGGCAAGGCGCGGCAGGTGATCTTCGCGCTGCTGGGGCGCGGCGAACTGCCGAAGGGGTTCACGTTGCTGACGGCCGGCTGACGCGTCGGGGGCATGGTCCGCGACCGGCGATGGCGGGCGCTGCGGTTTGCCGCCGGCCGGGCTCCTACCCTACCATTCGCACCATCCTTGACCGATTCCCGAGGTGAGGATTTGACCGATACCCCCCTCAAGCACACGCCGTTGCACGCCGCGCACGTCCGCCTGGGGGCGCGCATGGTGCAATTCGCCGGATACGACATGCCGGTGCAGTACGAGGGCATTCTCGCCGAGGCGCGCGCGGTGCGGACCGGCGTGGGTATGTTCGACGTGTCGCACATGGGCCGCTTCATGGTCGAGGGCGACGACGCGCGGGCGCTGCTCGACTACGTGCACACGGCGGCCATCGGCGAGGGCATGGAGACCGGGCGGTCACGCTATGGGCTGTTCTGCAACGAGCAGGGCGGCATCATCGACGACGGCATCATCTATCGGCGGGAACCTCGAGCGTTCTTGGTGATCGCCAACGCGGCGAACGCGGCCACGGTGTGGGCATGGCTGGAACGCTGGCACCGGGAGCGATTCCCCAGCCTGCGTATGACCGACATCACGGATGCCGTGGCGATGATCGCGGTGCAGGGCCCGAAGGCGATCGAGCTGGTGCGGTCGATTTCCAATCTGGACCCGGAGCGGCTGAAACCGTTCCGCATCGGCGACATCGCGATCCAAGGCGGCAAGGTGATGGCGGCGCGCACCGGCTACACGGGCGAGGACGGCGTGGAATTGATGCCCAGCAGCGAGGACGCCGAGTGGCTGTGGGAGTTGCTGCGGTCGAAGGGGGCGGTGCCGTGCGGGCTTGGGGCGCGCGACACGTTGCGCTTGGAGGCGGCGCTGCCGTTGCACGGCAACGACATCGATGCATCGACGAACCCGATCGAGGCGGGGCTTGACCGCTTCGTGCAGCTGGACGCGCCAAGCTGCTCGGGCGTTCCGGTGCTGCGACAGGTGGTGGAGAAGGGGCCGGAGCGGAAGCTGATCGGGTTTCGGACGCTGGCGAAGGGCGCGCTGCCGCGCCCACACAGCAACATCATCAAGGACGGCGCCGTTATCGGCCAGGTGACGAGCGGCGGCTATTCGCCCACGCTTGACGCCAACATTGGCCTCGGCTATGTTCCTGCGGCCTTCGCGGAGCCGGGCACGCCCTTGCAGATCGACGTCCGTGGCCGCCTGGTGGATGCGGAGATCGTCACCCTTCCCTTCTACAAGCGACCGAGGTAGTCCATGGACATTCCCGCCGACCGCAAGTATTCGAAGGAGCACGAGTGGGCGAAGCCGGAAGCCGATGGCACGGTGCTCGTTGGCATCAGCTTCTTCGCTCAGGACCAGCTGGGCGACGTCGTCTACATCGACCTCCCGAAGCCCGGCGCCAAGCTCACGCAGTTCTCGCGCTTCGGCGAGATCGAGTCCGTGAAGGCGGTTTCCGAGCTGTATGCGCCGGTGAGCGGCGAGGTGGTGGAGGCGAACGAGGCGGTCGCCCAAAAGCCGGAGCTCGTCAACCAAGCGCCCTACGACTCGTGGCTCATCCGCGTGCGCGCGGCCAACCAACAAGAGCTGAACAATCTGCTCGACGCGAAGCAGTACGCGGAGCTGACGGCCACCGGCGGCCACTGACACCGCCCCTTCCCGCCGCCCCAAGACGACCCCTGCAACGAGGGGTCGTTTGCTTTATCCTTGGCCTGTTACGCCAATTCCCACCCTGCTTGGAGGCACTCGTGACGCTGCAGCCGCTCACGTCGCCGTACATACCCAACACCGAGGCGGAGCGGGCCGAGCTCCTCCGCGCCGTCGGTGCGCGGTCGGTCGACGATCTGTTCCACGACATACCGGAGGGCCACCGCAACCCGCCGCTAGAGATGCCGGCGCCGCTGTCGGAAATGGAGCTGCGCGCCGAGCTGCAGCGGCTGTCGGAGAAGAATTTCCACGCGGGCAAGCACCCATCGTTCCTGGGCGCGGGGGTTTACCACCACTACACGCCGGCGGCGATTGCTCCGCTGGTGCTGCGCGGCGAGTTCCTCACGTCGTACACCCCGTATCAGCCGGAAGTGTCGCAGGGCACGCTGCAGGGCACGTTCGAGTTTCAGACGATGACGGCTCAGCTGCTGGGCATGGAGGTCGCCAACGCGGGCATGTACGACGGCGGCACGGCGCTGGCGGAGGCCGCGCTGATGGCCTGCCGGGTGACGAAACGCTACAAGGTCGCCGTGGTCGATACCGTCAACCCGCATTACGTCGAAGCCATCCGCACCTATGCCTCGCCGCAGGGCATCGACGTGTACGCGATCCCGGCGGGCGCGACATCGCTGCAAGCCGACACCGCCTGCGTGGTGGCGCAGTACCCGAACTTCCTGGGCTACGTGGAGGACGTGCGGGCGTTGGCGGACTTGGCGCACGGCGCCGGCGCGCTGCTGTGCACGGCCAACGACCCGGTGGCGATGGCGTTGTTCCGGTCGCCCGGGTCGTTCGGCGTGGACATCGCCACCGCCGAGGCGCAGGCGCTGGGCGTGCCGCCATCGTTCGGCGGGCCGTTCGTGGGCATGTTCGCCTGCAAGTCCGAGTATGTGCGGCAGATGCCCGGCCGCATCGCTGGACGGACGACCGATGCGCAAGGGCGTTCCGGCTACGTGCTGACGCTGCAACCGCGCGAGCAGCACATCCGCCGCGAGCGCGCGACGTCGAACATCTGCACCAGCACGGCGCTCATCGCGCTCTGGTCGACGATCTACGTGGCGTTGATGGGCAAGCGTGGGCTGCGGCACGTCGCCGAGCTGTGCTATCAGAAGGCGCATTACGCCGCGAGTGAGATCGCGAAGCTGCCCGGTTACCGTCTGCCGGTGGGCGGCACCTTCTTCCAAGAGTTCGTCGTTTCGTGCCCGCGCCCGCCGGCGGAGGTGAGCCTGGCGATGGAGGAGGCGGGCATCATCGGCGGGTACGACGTGAGCGACCGCGTGCCGAACGGCCTGTTGCTCTGCGTGACGGAAGTGAACACGAAGGCGCAAATCGACAAGCTCGTGAGCGTCCTGGGAGGTCTGCGCTAATGGTCGCCACTGCCGCCAACGTCGCGTCCGCTCAGATGGACCATCGCCTGCTCATGGAGCGCAGCGTGCCGGGCCGCGTGGGCGTCACGCTTCCCGGCTCCGACGTGCCGGCGCAAGCGTTGCCCGACGCGGCGATGCTGCGCCAGGACCTCTACCTCCCGGAGGTGACCGAGGGCGAGGTGGTGCGCTATTTCACCAACCTGAGCCAGCTCAATTTCTCGGTCGACACGAACTTCTATCCGCTCGGTTCGTGCACGATGAAATACAACCCGAAGGTGAACGACTGGGCCGCGGGCTTGGCCGGCTTCGCGCACGCGCACCCGATGCAGTCCGACCGCCAGATGCAGGGCACGCTGGAGGTGATGCACCGGCTGCAGGGCTACCTGGCCGAGCTGACCGGCATGGCAGGCGTCAGCCTCACGCCGCTGGCGGGGGCGCACGGCGAGCTGGCGGGCGTGCTGATGATCCGCGCGGCGCTTCAGGCGCGGGGCCAGGGCCACCGCAAGAAGATGCTGATTCCGGAGTCGGCGCACGGCACCAACCCGGCGTCGGCGGCGATGAGCGGCTACCACGTGGTGTCGATACCTTCCGACAAGAACGGCGACATCGACCTGGACGCGGTGCGGCGCGAGGCGGGCGACGATCTGGCGGGCGTGATGTTCACGCAGCCGACGACGCTGGGCTTGTTCGACCGCAACGCGGAGGAGATGTGCCGCATCGTGCATGGGGCGGGCGGTTTGGTGTACGGCGACGGCGCGAACATGAACGCGCTGCTGGGGCGCGTGAAGCTGGGTCACCTGGGGTTCGACGTGGTGCACCTGAACCTGCACAAGACGTTCAGCACGCCGCACGGCGGCGGCGGTCCGGGGGCGGGTCCGGTGTGCGTGACGGAGGAGCTGGCGCCCTTTCTGCCGGGGCCCGTCGTCTCGGCGCAACCGAGCGAGAGCGGCGCGCGCTACGCGCTGACGAAGCCCCCGCGGAGCATTGGACGCGTAGGCGGTTACCAGGGCAACTTCGGGGTGCTGGTGCGGGCGTTCACCTACATCACGCTGCTGGGCGGCCAGGGGATGCGGGACATTAGCGCGAACGCCGTGCTGAACGCCAACTATCTGAAGGCGCGGCTACGGCCACTGTTCGACTTGCCCTTCGACCGGCCGGTGATGCACGAGGTGGTGTTTTCCGCCAGGAAGCGCAAGGGCGCCCGCGCGATCGACGTGTCGAAGCGCCTGCTGGACTACGGCTTCCACGCGCCGACGATGTACTTCCCGCTCGTCGTCGACGAGGCGCTGATGATCGAGCCAACGGAGACGGAATCGAAGGAGACGCTGGATGCCTTCGTCGATGCGCTGCGACGCATCGACGAGGAGGCGGCGGCTGACGAACACTTCCTGCACGGCGCGCCGTATACCACGCCCATTTCGCGGTTGGATGAGGCGAAGGCGGCGCGGCAGCCCTATCTGCGGTGGAAGCGGGAATAGCACCTTGCCGGGCCTTCGGCGCGTGTTATCCTCGCTCCGAACTCACGAGACATCGCGACCGCGAAAGGAGACCCGCATGGCAGAGGTAGGTCAGTCGTTGCCAGACTTCAAGCTCCGCGCCGCGATGGGCGGCGAGACGATCGACGTGGAACCGGCGAAATACAAGGGCCAGAAGTGGCTCGTGATCTCGGCGTATCCCGCGGCGTTCACCGGCGGTTGCTCCAATCAAACGTCATCGTTCAACCGGGCGCTGCAACAGTTCAAGGACCGCAACACCGAAGTGATCGGCTTCAGCACCGACCCCGTCCCCTCGCTGCGGACGTGGGCCCAGGGCATGGGCGGCATCGGCTATCCACTGGCCTCCGACTTCTGGCCGCACGGCAAGGCATCCGAGGCGCTGGGGATACTGAACACCGAGGGTGGCACGGCGCGGCGCTCCGTCACCATCGTCGACCCGCAGGGCCGGGTGCGTTGGTTCCAGCTGTACCAGCCCGGCACGGTGCCTGACCCGAAGGACGTGCTGGCCGAGCTGGAAAAGCTGCAGAAGGCGTAACGGCCGTCGCCGGCGCACGGCAGCATCCGGACACGTAAGATTAAGCGGGCCCCGGCGCATGGGGCCCGCTTTTCGTCGGCGCCACGATCCGCCGGAGGCCACGCCGCTTGGCGGCGCCGGCATGGCGACGCGGGTAACGCGACCGAGCCGGCCCGATGCCGTCGAGCCGATACGGTTGGCCGAATGACCAGCGGGGCCCCGTTCGCCCCGCACGCAAGGAACCATGACCAACGAGCAGCCCATTCCGAACCTTGGCATATTCCACGCCGGCGACATCGTGCACCTGCGCGACCGCAAGGGCCGTCGCTATCGCCTGAGGCTGGAGCCGGGCAAGACCTACCACATGCACGTCGGCTTCGTCGCCCACGACGACGTGATCGGCAAGCCGGATGGGAGCTACGTCGCCACGAGCGGAGGCCACCGGCTGTTGGCAATCCGCCCGACGCTGCTGGAGGCGGTGCTGGAGATGCCGCGCGAGAGCCAGGTGATCTACCCGAAGGACTTGGCCGCCATTCTGATGCATGGCGACATCTATCCCGGCGCGAAGGTCGTGGAGGTGGGCCTAGGCAGCGGCGCCACCTCAGCGACGATCCTGCGCGCCATCGGCCCGCGCGGCTCGCTGACGACGTACGAGGTACGCGAGGAGATCGTCGGGAAGGCGAAGCGCAACATCGCCGAGCTGGCGCCGGACCACGGCAACCACACGGTCGTGCTGTGCGACGCATACGAGAGCGGCATCCGCGAGCGGGGCGTCGACCGCATCTTGACCGATGTGCCGGAGCCGTGGCGGCTGGTGGATAGCGCGGCGGAGGCGTTGCGCCCTGGCGGCATCCTGCTGTTCTACCTGCCCACGGTGCTGCAAGTGCACCAGGCGGGCATGGCGCTCACGCTGGACCGCCGCTTCCAGCTCGTGGAGCACGTGGAGGTGCTGGAGCGGCCCTGGCACATCGCCGACCGCAGCGCACGCCCGGAGCACCGCATGGTGGCGCACACGGGCTTCATCACGACCGCGCGGCGGTGCGAGCCGAGCGTGGCGAACGCGGCTCGGCCTTGAGAAGCGGACGACGCCGAGGGCGGGGAGGAAGGGGACGAGTGACCGGCCGGCCACCCGCGCTACAGCCGTCGCCGCCGAGGCCCACCGCTCACGGTGTCCTAGCCGAGTAGCTCGTCCCACGTCGGCAAATCCGGCGGCGGCGGCGATGCGCCGGGCAGTGGCATGTGGCGCGGGCCTGCCAGCGGCGCGTAGGCGACGAGGCGCGTGCGCGGCGTCGAGCTGAACCCCGCGAGGCCGGAATCGGGCGCGTCCTTGGCGAATGCCAGCACGCGGAAGCCGCCCATGCCCTGCTCGTCGGCCAGCGCCTCGACGGCCTGGGCGTTGCCGCGCACGATGGCGGGCGGCAGGTCGGCGCGGCCAGCGATGGCGCGCCAATAGGTTTCGAGGCCGAGGTTACGCAGGAACACCGCCTGCGTGGTTTCGCCCGCCAGCCGCAAGCCCGCGTGCTCCGCGGCGCGCCGGACCGAGGTGAACTCGACATGCGCGCCGATGTCTTGCCGCCCTACGTGCGCGTAGGGGTTGGCGTTGATGGTGTGCCGATGGTAGCACCGCAGCGTGCCACGCGACCGCGACTCATCGTAGTAGGCCGGCGCGTCGTGGCCGTAGTCGATCAGCAGCAGCCAGCCACGGTCGAGGGCGTCGGCCGCTTGCCGGAACCACGCGTCGAGCCCGAGGTTGACCTCGGCGCGGTGGCCCTCCGGCAGAGCGATCCCCAGGTCGTCGAACCGCTCCGCCAGCGCCGGGGTCGATGGATCGCCGGCCTCCTCCACGAAATCCCCGGCGGCGTTCAGCGTCACCCGCAGCTCGCGCAGGCGGCCACCCGCGACGGTCACGCGGTGGACGGGCATAGCGTCGAGCAGCTCGTTGGCGAGGATGACGCCGTGGACGCGGCGCAGCGGCAGCCCGTTCGCCCGGAGCCAGCGCGCGTCGAAGGCGTCCGAGTCGGACGGCGGGCGATGGTCGATGCCAACGTAGCGCAAGGATTGGGCGAACGAGCGGTCGAGGTAGGGCGCTGCGCCCAGGACGTCGGCCGCGAGCCGGCCGGTGCCGACGCCGGGCTCCACGGCCCAGAAGGGCGAGGGCCGGCCGAGATGCTCCCAGCAGTCGGCGAGCTGGCGGGCGAGCAACGCGCCGAAGACGGGGTGCATGTGCGGGGCAGTGTAGAAGTCGCCGCCGGCGCCAATCGCCGCGCGCGCGACCGCGACATAGTAGCCGCCGCGTGGGTGGTAGAGGGCCGTGGACATGAACTCGGCGAACGTGATGGGCCCGCGCTCGCGAATGCGTTGGCGCAAGGTGTCGGCCGCCGGCGATGGCTGATTCATGGATGGCGAAAGGCGCCCCGACGTGGGGTCGGGACGCCTTCCCTCGCATGCGGCATGGGCGTTCGCGCGTTAGGTAGCGGCGAGCCCTTGCGCGCGATGGAGATGGTTTCCGTCGGACTCCCAGCTGGTGATTTGGATGGAGTTCTTGAACTCACGGATGGTGCCACAGTGTTTGCAATGGCCCTTGCTGGTGGGGCCATTGGGGCTTTCGATCACCCAGTAATGGCCGCAGCCGTTGCCGGCAGATTCGATGCCGGTGTCCACATTCGCGCCTTGCGTCATAGCGTGTCCCCTCTCCCCTTTCGGTGCTCTGCGCCACTAACCGCGTTGGTCGATCGGAACGTACTGCTGGTCGTGCGGGCCAACGTACTGAACCAGCGGGCGGATCAGGACGTTGCGGCCCTGCTGTTCGATCACCTGCACCACGTAGCCGGGCACGCGAGCCACCGCGAAGATGGGGATGAAGAGGTCTTCGGGGATGCCCAACAGGTAGTACACGGAACCGGCCCAGAAGTCTACGTTCACGCAGATGCCCCGTTGTGCATACGGGCGCATCTGTTCTTCCACCTTGCTCAGGATCTGGAACCACTTCGGCTGGCCCTTCTTTTGGGCGAGCAACGCGGAACCATCGCGGAGATGGCGGGCGCGGGGGTCTTCCGCCTTGTAGACGCGGTGACCGAAGCCCATGATGCGCTCGCGGTTCGCGTGCTTCTTGGCGAGGTAGCTTTCGACGTTGGAGACGTCGCCGATTTCGAGCGCCATCTTCATCACGCCCTCGGCGGCGCCGCCGTGGAGCGGGCCCTTGAGGGTGGCGATTCCGGAGACGACGCAACCGTGGAGGTCGGCGAGGGTGCTGGCGGTGACGCGGGCGGCGAAGGAGGAGGCGTTGGAGGAGTGGTCGAGGTGGACGATGAAATCCCGGTCCATCAGTTCGGCGGTGTCCTTGTCGGGCTTCTCGCCGAGGAGCATGTAGAGGAAGTTGCCTGCGTGACTCAGGCTGGGGTCGGGTTCGAGCATCGGCTTGCCCTGGCGAATGCGGTGATGGGCGGCGACAATGCTCGCGGTCTGCGCGGTGAGCCGGATGCCCTTGCGGATGTTGGCGTCCTTGCCCATCGTCTCGGTTTCGCCGTCGAACGCGGATAGTGCGGATATGGCCGTGCGCAGCACGTCCATGGGGTGCGCGCCCTTCACTTTGACGATGATGTCGATGACTTCGGGGGGGAGCTTGCGGGCGGCCTTGAGGGCGGCGTCGAAGTCGGCGAGCTGCCACCGGGTGGGCAACGCGCCGTGCATCATGAGGTAAACGACTTCTTCGAACGTGGACTTGGAGGCGAGGTCGTGGATGTCGTATCCGCGGTAGATCAGGCGGCCCTCAGGCATCACGTCGCTGGACTCGGTGGTATCGAAGTAGACGCCGTTGAGTCCACGCTTCAGCTCGATCTGCTGCTGGGCCATGCCTATCCTCCAGCGGAGAGGTGTCTCATCGGACGCGGCACACTCCGAGGCAAACCACGCCGAGCCTTACAGGCCCTCGCGTGAGAAAATCGTTGCCCGGAGTCCCAAACGTCCGCGACAGGTCGAGAGGAGAAGCGGGGGATGGTTGCGCCGTCCACAGCCGCCGACCTCTTATTAGAGCCCATTCAGGTTACCACCGCCTCATTTTGACTGTCAAACGCGCCTGCCCGCCCACGGCGCGCTCCGTGGCCTGCCCTAACGGGTTGCGCGGGCCTGGCGGTTCCGCGCCGGCCGGGACGTTTCGAGGCGTGGGCGGCGCCAGGCCATGGAGCCGATGGTGAAGGCGATGAGGGGCATGCTCGCGCCGAGCGGCACCATGGCGGATTCCGGTGGCGCGCTCTTGGCATTGGATCGATTTCGCCTATGCGCGCATCGAAAATGGGTTCTTCCTCCGGCCGACGGCGCCGGTATTGTCGAAGTCGCTGTTTGACACTCCCTATCCCGCGCACGTACCCTAAGATGCTAAATACGGAGGCCCTCCGCCGCTTGGCGCGCCTCTGAAAAGGGGATCGAAAGTGACCTCAGCTCGGAGGTTCTCGAATGTCCGCTAGAAAAGAGATCGTTGCCCGGTTTGCCGGCGAAGGCGGCCAAGGCGTCGTCACCGCCGCCGAATTCCTTGCTCGCGCGGCGGTCGCGGTCGGTTATCACGCCCTCACCTTCGCCACGTTCCCCTCGCAGATTCTCGGCGGCCCCACCTGGACGCAAGCCCGCATCTCCAAAGACCCGATCTTCAGCCCCGGCGACGATGTCGACATTCTGGTCGCGTTCAACGACTACGCCTACAACGAGCACCGCGGCGAAGTCCGCGAAGGCGGCGTCATCCTCATCGACCCCACGGTGACGCCGGACGCGGCGGATGCCAGCCACCGCACGATCGTCGTCCCGTTCGACGAGCTGGCGAAGAAGACGGGCGAGGCGCGCGCCGCCAACATGGTGATGATGGGGGCGCTGTCTCGATTGATGAACACCAACCTCAACTACTTCAAGGAGTTCGTCGCCACGCGCTTCGCGGGACGAGAACAGGTGATCGTGGCGAACCACCAGGCGCTGGACCTCGGCTTCGCGCACATGGCAGAGGAGGCGCCCATCGGCGACCTTGGGACGCCGAACAAGCCCGGCTACAAGCAATCGTTCATCAAGGGCAACGAGGCCATCTCGCTAGGCGCGTTGGCCGCGGGCCTCGACTTTTACATCGGCTACCCGATTTCGCCCGCCACGCCAATACTCATTTACATGGAGCGCAACCTCATCGGCGAGGGTAAGTTCGCCTACCAGGCCAGCTCCGAGATCGAGGCGATCAACGCCATCCTTGGCGCGGGCTTCGCCGGCAAGCGCGCGATGACCGCGACCTCGGGCCCCGGCTTCACGCTCATGGGCGAGGGCCTTGGCCTGGGCTGGATGGCCGAGATCCCTTGCGTGGTCGTCGACGTGCAGCGCGGCGGCCCCGCCACCGGCTTGCCGACGAAGACCGAGCAGTCCGACTTGCTGACCGCCTTGAGCCCCGCGCACGGCGATTCCAAGTTCCCGGTGATCGCGCCGGGCAGCGTGCAGGAGTGCTATGACGCGGGCATGTGGGCGGTGAACTGGGCCGAGCGGTACCAGGGGCCCGTGATCGTGTTGAGCGAGATGTCGCTGGCGGAGCGCGCGCAGAACATCGCCAAGCCCGGCGTGACCAAGGCCCACCAGGAGCAGCGGCTCGTCTACACGGGGTCGAACGGCTACCTGCGCTACGACGCGTGGGAGCGCTCGCCGATGCCCCTGCCCGGCGGCCCCGGCGCCTATGTGGCGAACGGCTCGGAGCATGACTCCTACGGCGACACGACGCACCTGCCGCAGCGTCACGTGCAGATGACCACCCGCCGCTTCAGCAAGCTGAAGCTGATCGAGGATGGCACGTTCGAGCAGGAGCACGCAAGCGCGAAGGTGGCGCTGGTTTCGTGGGGCGGCTCGAAGGGGCCATCGTGGGACGCCTATCGGGCGCTGCGCGGCGATGGCGCGGACCTCGCCTGGTACTACACGATGTTCCTGAACCCGATGCCGCCGAAGATGCTGGAAGCGTTGCTGCAGAAGGACCTCGTGATCGTTCCCGAGTTGAACTACCAAGGCCAGTTCGCCAGCTATTTGCGCTCCATGGGCGTCAACGCCCGCGCGATCACCCAATACACGGGCCTTCCGTTCAAGGTGCGCGAGCTGACGAAGATGATCAAGGACACGATGGGGGCCGGTCGAACGAAATCCCAGGCGGTGAAGGCATGAGCGCAAAGAACCCCGAATACGATTTCAAATGGTGCCCCGGTTGCGGCGACTTCGGCGTCCGCCGCGCGGTCGAGTTCGCGCTGGCCGATTGGAGCCAGGAGACGAAGACGCCGATGTCGAACAATGTGGTGGTCGCCGGCATTGGCTGCTCCGGCAACCTCGTCCACCTGCTGGAAGGGGAGCAGCCCTTCGGCTTCCACGGCATTCACGGCCGCTCGCTGCCCATCGCCCTTGGCGTGAAGATGGCGCGGCCCGAGCTGAACGTGCTGACGGTCGCCGGCGATGGCGACTTCCTCAGCATCGGCATGGAGCACATCGCGCCACAGGCGGCGCGCAACCTGAACATCACCGCCGTCATCATGGACAATGGTGTGTACGGGCTGACTAAGGGCCAATCGTCGCCGACGACGGAGCTGGGCAAGGTCACCTCGTCGACGCCCTTCGGCAAGATGGAGACGCCCGTCAACCCGCTGGAGCTGTACCTGACGCTCGGCGTCAGCTTCATCGCGTCGGGCTACTCAGTGAAGCCGCGCGATCTCGCCAAGCTCATCACGGCGGGCATGAAGCACCCCGGCTTCGCCATCGTGCACGTGGCATCGCCGTGCACGACGTACAACGACTTCTATGACGCCTTGAAGGGCAACAAGGCCGAGGGCCGCGCCCCGACGGCGTGGGAAGTGCCGGCCGATCACGACGCGGGAGACCGTGACGCGGCGTACAAGCTGATCCGGAAGGGTGGCGTGCCGCTGGGCCTGCTCTACAAGGACACCTCGCGCACTTCGCTCGACGCGAAGATCCGCGACATCGGCACGAAGGCGAAGCCAAAGACGGTGGCCGCGCTGATGGACGCCTACGACATCTAGGCTCCACTCACTCGCACGCACATGAATAGGCCCGGCTCTTTGAGCCGGGCCTATTCGTCGCAGGGGTGGAGCACCGGCCGACGAACGCTCGCGGGCCTTGGTGGTGACGTAGGCGTGGAGGTAGTTCCGCAGCGTCACGCGGGCGCGATGCAGCCGCGCCTTGAACGCCGCCTCGCTCACGCCGACCACGTCCGCCGCCTCCTGGGTGGAGAGCTGCTGCACGTCGCGTAACACGACGGTGGCGCGCAAGTCGTCCGGCAAGGTATCGAGGGCCTCGTCCAGCTTCGCCCGGAGCTCGTCGTTGAGCAGCGTGGCCTCCGGCCCGGAGCTCCAGTCGACCAGCTCGAGGTCCTCCACGTTGCCTTGGGACTGCGCGGCGGGCTTGCGCTCCTTGCGTATCTTCTGGAGGGCGGCGTTGACCACGATGCGGTAGAGCCACGTCGTTACCTGGGCGTCGCCTCGGAAGCGGTCACGCGCGCGATAGGCGGACAAGAAGGCGTCCTGCACGGCGTCCTCGGCGTCGGCGGCATTGCCGAGCATGCGGAAAGCCACGTTGAACGCGTAGTCCGTGTATTTCTCGACGATGGCGCTGAAGGCCGCGTCATCCATGATGCTCGCCAGTGGGCCGAATTTGCTATCACACTTGACGCGCACCGTCCGCCGACAGCGCCCCATCTAACCGAATGTTCGGCATTGTACCCGGCAGTCAGTTTCCGGTCATTGTCGCGAGCGAATGAAAGCACCTACAATCCGCGAACAGGCCTCCGAGCGATCGAGCAACCCAATGACGAACTCACCTTTCAGCCGGCTGGACAGGCTCCGCGGGCCGAAACCGATGGACTGCGCGGAGGTGCGCGGCTATTCGTCCAGCTTCGTCGACGGCGACCTGCGCGGTCGCGTCGCGTCGCGGTTTCGGCAGCACGTGGGCCGCTGCAAGGACTGCAACTCCTTCGTCGCCACGCTGCGGGCAACCGTGCTGACGCTGCGCGATTTGCCCCGCGCGGTGCCCCCTCCTGATTTGCGCGAGCGCATCAAGCAGCGTATCGCCTCGGAAGGCGACGCTCCAACGGCGAACCCTCCGGCTCGTTAAACGACTACCGCTCGTGCTTGGGTTTCACGACGCCAAAAAGCTCGCGTCCCCACTTGTCGGGGATGACGCGCGGCTCGCCGAAGCCGACCTGGCGCAGCAAGCGCACCCAATCGGCCCGGGCGAACAACCCTTCCAGATGGCGATCGTGCTCGACGCGCACCGTGCCGTCGTGATCGCGAATGGCGCACACGAAGTCGGTGATGAACGTGGTGTCGGTCGGGTCGGGGTCGAACGCCCACTCCAGGTAGCGCAGTCCTTGGCTCTCGCTGTCGGTGCCACCGTGCTCGGTGGAGGGCGCGAAGGTTTCGCGGACGTAGTCGGGCGCGAACAGGGCGACGCCACCCGGCCGGCAGTGGACGAAGGCCGTTTCCAGCGCGGCCCGCAGATCGGCCTCGGTCGTCATGTAGCAGATCGCGTCGTGGATGAACACCGCGTCGAACTGCCGGCCTAGGCGCACCGTGCGCATGTCTCCCTCGACGTGCGCGGGCTTGGGATTCAGCTTCTTGCTCACCGCCAGCATGCCGGGCGAGCAGTCCACCAGGGTCATGTCGAAGTGGGCGCCGAGATGGGAAGCATTGTTGCCCCCGCCGCTGCCGAGCTCCAGCAGCGTGCACGGCGGCGGAAACGTGGCGCCCAACAGCCACTCGGCGTAGCACGCCGCCTCTTCCGCGTGGTCCTCCGGCGGGGAGAGGAGGGGCCACCACGACGCCAACTCATCGTAGAGCTTCAATCGAGCCTCGAGCGGGGACGGGATAGGCGTCAGTCGTTCCAGAAGCGCTGCTCAAGCCAGGGGTCGGCACGCATATGATACCCGCGCACCTCCCAGAACCCCGGCTCGTCCTTGTCCTTGAACTCCACGCTGTTGAGCCACTTGGCGCTCTTCCAACCATAAAGGTGCGGAACGACGAGGCGCATGGGGCCACCATGCTCGACCGGCAGCGGGCCGCCGTCGAGGCGGGATGCGAAGAGTACACCCTCGCCGCGCAGGTCGTCGAGGGTGATGTTGGCTGTGTAGCCGCCATAACAGTGCAGCATCACGTATTTGGCTTCGGGCAGCGGCTGGCAGAGATCGAGCAGGGCACTCGCCGGCACGCCTCCCCAGCCGGCATTCAGCCGGCTCCACTGCGTGACGCAATGGAAGTCCGACGGGGCGTCGACCACGGGCAGGCCGGAGAACTGCTCCCACGTGAGCTCGACCGGCTTGGCGACAAGGCCGTGCAAGCGCAGCCGCCACTTCGCCAGGTCGATGCGCGGCGTGGAGCCCGCCGTCATCACCGTGAGCTTGCTGGCGACGAACTGCCCCGGTGGCACGCGGTCGTCGGAGCGGTCCTTCGTCGGTGGCGGGTTGCTCGGCGGCAGGTTCCCCTCGCCGAATGTCCTGCGTAGCCGCTCCAACATGACATGCACCTCCCGGGTGCCGGAGAGTCGTTTGTCGCACCGCCAAGCCTACACTATGATGCGGATTGACGGCAGGATGAAGCGCGCCAACCGAGCATGGGCCCCCGAAGGGATGCGCCTTGGACCGCAGGCAGGAAACCAGACCCGCGCAGCCAGGCCTCGCCATCGAGGTTGCGGGGCTTACCAAGATATTCGGCCGAACCACCGCCCTTCGCAACATCTCGCTCCAAGTCCCTTGGGGGGTGGCCGTCGCGTTGCTGGGGCCGAACGGCGCGGGGAAGAGCACGCTGCTCCGCGCGATCGCCATGCTTGCCCGGCCGGACGAGGGCACGGTGCGGGTGGCCGGCGTGACGCGAGGGCACGATGCCGCGCGGGCGCGGGCCGCGTTGGGCTATGTGGGCCACCAGCCGTTGCTGTATGACGACTTGACGCCGGAGGAAAACCTGCGGTTTTACGCGAGGCTGCACGACGTGCGCGATGCGGGCGCGCGCATTCGGCAGGTGCTGGCCGACGTCGGCATGTCGCACCGGGCCACGTCGCGCGTCCGCACGCTGTCGAACGGGATGCAGAAGCGCATCGCGATTGCCCGCGCGCTGCTGCACCGGCCGGCGGTGCTGCTGCTCGACGAACCGGAAACCGGACTCGACCAGGAGGGGCTGGCGCTGCTTGGGCGCATCGTGCGCGGCGTGGCGGACGGGGGCGCGACGGTTCTGTTCAGCACGCACGACATCGAGCGCGCGCTGGCGCTGGCCGACCGCGTTGCGCTGCTACGCGGCGGCCGCCTGGTGCTGGACGCGTCGCGCGCCGCCGCCGACGCCGCCTCGCTCCGCGCCCTGCTGGCCGACGAAGCCGAGGCGCGGCGATGAGCCGTTACCTGCGCGTGGTGCTTGCCATCTACCGCAAGGACGCACAGCTGGAGGCGCGCACCCGGGAGACATTCACGGCGATGGCCGTGTTCGCGATCGCGGTGGCGCTCATCTTCAACTTCGCGTTTCAGGTCAACCCGCGCAACGTGGCGCTGGTGGGGCCGGGCATCGCGTGGGCTGCCTTCACGTTCACCGGCGTCATCGGCATCAACCGCGCCTTCATCTTCGAGAAGGACCGGGGCACGCTGGAGGGGCTGCTGCTGGCGCCGGCGGGGCGAGAGGCCGTTTACGGCGGCAAGCTGCTGGGCACCCTCACGCTCATGCTCATCGTCGAGGCGCTCATGGTGCCCGTGTTCCTAGTGTTCTACGACATCGCGCTGCTGTCGTGGTGGTTCGTGGGCACGGCGGTGCTGGCAACGGTGGGCTTCGCGGCGGTGGGCACCGTTTTCGCGGCGATCGCGGTGCACACCCGCGCGCGCGAGGTGCTGCTGCCGCTGCTGTTCTTGCCCATTGTGATGCCCGTCGTGGTGGCCGCCGTTTCGAGCACGGCAAGCGCACTTGCCGGGGAGGGCTGGAGCGGCGTGGCAAGGTGGTTTTCGCTCATGGTGGCCTTCGACGTGGTGTTCCTTGTGGTATCATCGTTAGCGTTCGAATTCGTCGTGGAGGAGTAGGTTGGCGTCCACCGCGATGCCCGCAACGAAGGCGGCCGGACCCGGCGGCTGGCGGCTGGCGGTCCTCGCCGTCGCGGGCGCGATGATGTTGGTCAACCTCTGGCTCATCTTCGCCTACGTGCCCACCGAGGTTAGCATGGGCGTCGTGCAGCGCATCTTCTACTTCCACGTGCCCACGGTCGAGATTGGTTTCGTCGCATTCTTCGTGGTATTCGTCGCCAGCATCTGGTATCTGGTGTCCCGCAAGCCCTCCGCCGACCGGCTGGCCCAGGCCGCGGCCGAGATCGGGACGATGTTCCTCACCGTCGCCATCATCATGGGCGCCATCTGGGCGAAGAAGGCGTGGGGCACCTGGTGGATTTGGGACAACAAGCTCACGACGACCTTCGTGTTGTGGCTCATCTACGCGGGTTATCTTATGGTGCGGGCCTACGCGCCCACCCGCGCGCAGGCGGCACGGTGGGGCGCCATCATCGGCATCATCAGCTTCCTCGACGTGCCGATCGTCTACGCGGCGTCCAGCATCTTGCACCCGGCGGAGACGCTGACCACCGAGGGCGGGCTGGAACCGGCGATGCGCCTGGCCCATTGGTTCTCGTTCTTCGCGTTCGGCGTGCTGTTCGTCTACATGACCATGCTGCGGAGCGGCCAGCACCACGACGAAGAACGGATCGACGAGCTCCGCCGTACTACCATCGAGTGACCTGCCCTCGTGCTGAAGGAGCGACCATGCGCGCCCGCATAACGTTCGTCCTGCTCGCCATCGCCGCGCTGCTCGTGACGCCGCGAGCCGCGCTGGCGCAGACCGGCACCGGCACGCCGGAGGATGGTCTGGGCTACGTGCTGGCCGCCTTCGGTCTCGCGTGGGCATTGTTCTTCGCTTACGTCTTCTACTTGGAGCGTAAGAGCCGCCAGCTGCGGCGCGACCTGGACGCCGTGCGCCGCGACGCCGCCGAGCATCAGCGGCGGGCCTGACGGCCGGGCCGCGCTTGCCCGCCGGCCGCGCGCTCCATAAGATAGTGCGGAGCATCACAATCGGAGATTCGCGTGCAATACACGCCAGCCGCGCCACCGAGTGAACCCCAACCCCGCTCGTTCCTCACGGGCAAGGTGAAACTGGCCGTCCTCGGCGTGATCCTCGTGCTTGCCTTCAGCTACGTGGGCTACTTGGCGGTGAAGAACACCGCCGACTTCTACAGCGTGGACGAACTGGTGGACAACGGTGGCGCCATCGCCAACCGGAACGTGCTGGTCGAGGGCAAGCTCGTTTACGAGAGCTTCAGCCGCGGCGGCACGACACTCGCCAACTTCACGCTCCAGGGCGAGACGCACACGCTGCCCGCCAACTTCCGCGGCGCCCTGCCCGACCTCTTCTTCAACCCGCATTCGACCATCATGCTCGACGGCCATTACGATCCGCAGGGCTATTTCGTGGCCCAGCGCGTGCTGGTGAAGTGTCCGTCGAAGTACCGTTCGCTGGACCTGGAGCTGCCGCCGGACTATCAACAGCCGCCGCCTTCGGCCTGATGCGGGGCGAGCCGCCACGCGAGTTCGCGCGCGGCACCCGCCAGGCGCTGGACGCGCGCTGGCTAGCCTATCTCGCCGAGTCGGCCATCCACCCGGCCGAACCGACCGTCCCGCATCCGCTATTCGCCCGCGCCGTGTACGAGTTCAACGGCGGCCGCTGCCTGGAAAGCCACGAGACATGGGAGCTGGCCTGGCGCGACACGCCATATCCGGAGCGGCTGTTTCACCTGGCGCTCGCGAAGATCGGCGCCGCATTCGCGCATGCCCAGCGGGGCAACGCGCACGGAGCGCGGCGCCTGCTGACGGACGGCCTGCACGTGCTGGAGCCGTTCCGGCCCTCGTATCACGGCATCGACGTGGAGCGTTTCGAGCGTGAAGCGCGGGCGTGGCTGGCGGCATACGACGGGCGGGACCCGGCGCTCGAGCAGCCGAGACTGCACGCGGGGTAGCGCGCCCGCGCCGCTCAGACGAGCAGGCGCCCCGATGGCCGGAGCGCCTGCTGTGTTCGGGGTTCAACGAAACCTATGCCGCTTGCGAGCCTCGACGCGAGGGCGCCTTGGTTTTCACCGGCACCGTCACCATCGCCGGCTTCAGGTCAACCACGTGGCCGCATTGCACGCATTGGTTGTATGGCCCATAGATGTCGCCGGAAACGTGCAGGTCGCCACCACACCTCGGGCAAGCCTTGAACAAGATCATCGTCCACCTCCTTGATCCTTCCGCCTCCCCCACTGGTACGTGCGTTCCAATTTCCGGTAACGCCGTTTGCCGTGCGGGCCCGTCGGGCACCGCAATATGTACGCGCTCCTCTATCATTACGTTTTCCGTGCACCCATGTCAGGCGTCACCATGGTTGGATGCGGGCGAATGCATATATGATGCAGGTTGACACGGAGCATATCAACTCGGTATCATACGCCACGGAAAGCATTCGTTCAACCTTTTCATCCCCAAGGCCGGGAAGCCACGGGAGCGATCGATGGGTAGCCGAACAGCACGCCACTCCAGAACCAAGGACTCCCGCCCGTTCGTGGAGTCGATCTCGATGCCGATCGAGCTGCTGCAACGCGACGCGATGCAGCAGCGCCGCCGGACGGAACAGGAGCTGACGCCGGAAGCCGATGTGCAGGTGCAGGGCGTCTACATCATCAGCGTGGCCTGCCGGATCCTAGGGATGCATCCGCAAACGTTGCGGAAATACGAGCGCATGGGCCTCATCCGGCCCTCGCGCACGGCGGGGCATCTCCGTCTCTATTCAGACAAGGATATCGCCCGCTTGCGCATGATCAAGCACTTGGTGGACGAATTGCGTCTTAACCTGGCGGGCGTGGAGATGGTGATGGCACTTGTGGAACGATTGGACACATTGCGCCAGCGGGTTTCGCCGGACACCGGCATCGGGGATGTTTTCGAGGCGTTCGAGCGCGAAGTCCAAGACATCTTGCAGATGCTGCAGGGACTCGACCAACTGAGCACCGAGGAGGCGGAGGAATCGTGAGCCAGGAAGAGCAACAACAGCAAACCGAGGGGCAGGCCGCGAACGAGACGCCGCAGGCCGGACCGGAGTTGGAGGAGGCGCGTCGCGAACGCGACCAGTTCCGGGCGATGGCGCAGCGGGCGCAGGCCGACCTCATCAACTACCGCCGTCGCACCGACGAGGAGCGCCAGCAGCTCTCGCGCAATGCGACCAACCAGATGCTGATGCGTTTCGTGCCGGTGGTTGACGATTTGCAGCGCGCGGTCGGCGCGTTGCCCGCCGATGCGCCCGAGTCGTGGAGGCAGGGTGTGATGCTCATTCTGCGCCATCTCCAGCAGCTCATCGAGAACGAGGGCTTGGTGGCGTACAATCCCGAACCCGGGGCGTCGTTCGACCCGGTTTTGCACGAGGCCGTCTACTTCCAGCCAACCACGGAGCACGAGCCGGGCACGGTGGTCACCAGCGTCCGTGCCGGCTACCGCAGCAGCGACCGCATTCTGCGGCCGGCGCAGGTGGTGGTGGCGCAACCGAAAGACGAAGCCGCGCGGAGCGCGTCGGGCGGCCAGTAAATAATCGCACCGTCCCGGTCAGCCGGGGCAGAGGAGAATGAGGCAGTGGCTAAGGTAATCGGAATCGACCTCGGGACGACAAACTCCTGCGTCGCCGTGATGGAGGCGGGAGAGCCATTGGTTCTGGAGAACGCGGAGGGCGCCCGCACCACGCCATCCGTCGTCGCCGTGAACCCGAAGAGTGGCGAGCGCTATGTCGGCCTCACGGCGAAGCGCCAGGCGGTGACCAATCCGCAGAACACCATCTACTCGGTGAAGCGGTTGATCGGCCGCAAGTTCAACGAAGTGCAGAGCGAGATCAAGACGCTCGGCTACGAGGTGGTCGCCGGCAAGAACGGCGACGCCGCGGTGAAGATGGGCGACCGCATCTATTCGCCGCCCGAGGTATCGGCGATGGTGTTGGCGAAGCTGAAGGCCGACGCGGAGGCCAAGCTGGGCGAGCCGGTGCGCCAGGCGGTGATCACGGTGCCCGCCTACTTCAACGACAGCCAGCGCCAGGCGACCAAGGACGCCGGGACCATCGCGGGGCTCGAGGTGCTGCGGATCATCAACGAGCCCACGGCGGCGTCGCTCGCCTACGGCTTGGACAAGAAGAAGGACGAGACCATCGCCGTTTACGACCTGGGCGGCGGCACGTTCGACATCTCGATCCTGCACATCGGCGAGGGCGTGTTCGAAGTCAAATCGACCAACGGCGACACGCGCCTGGGCGGCGACGACTTCGACCAGCGCATCATCGACTGGCTCGCCACGGAGTTCCAGAAGGACCAGGGCATCGACCTCCGCAAGGACCGCATGGCCCTGCAGCGCCTGAAGGAAGCCGCCGAGCGGGCGAAGATCGAGCTGTCGTCCGCGATGCAGACGGAGATTAACCTGCCGTTCATCACGGCGGACGCCTCGGGCCCGAAGCACCTGACCATAAGCCTGACGCGGGCGAAGCTGGAGCAGATCACCGCCGACCTCATCGAGCGGACTGTCGGCCCGGTGCAGCAGGCGCTGAAGGATGCGGGCGTGACGGCGCGCGATATCAACGAGGTGGTGCTGGTGGGCGGCATGACCCGCATGCCTGCCGTCATCGCCAAGGCGAAGGAGCTGTTCAGCAAGGACCCGCACCGCGGGGTGAACCCGGACGAGGTGGTCGCCATCGGCGCCGCCATTCAGGCCGGCGTGCTGCAGGGCGAGGTGAAGGACATTCTGCTGCTGGACGTGACGCCGCTGACGTTGGGCATCGAAACGCTGGGCGGCGTGATGACGCCGCTTATCAAGCGCAACACGACGATTCCCACCTCGAAGAGCGAGGTGTTCACGACGGCGGCGGACGGCCAAACGAGCGTGGAGGTGCACGTCCTCCAGGGCGAGCGGCCGATGGCGAACCAGAACAAGACGATCGGGCGCTTCTCGCTCGATGGCATCCCCCCCTCACCGCGCGGCATGCCGCAGATCGAGGTGACGTTCGACATCGACGCGAACGGCATCTTGAACGTGTCGGCGAAGGACCGCGCGACGGGCAAGAGCCAGCGCATCACGATCACGGCATCGTCCGGCCTCGCCAAGGACGAGGTCGAGAAGCTGGTGCGCGAGGCGGAAGCGCACGTCGAGGAGGACCGCCGCGCCCGCGAGCTGATCGAGGTGCGGAATCAGGCGGACAATGCGGTGTACCAGGCGGAAAAGAGCCTGCGCGAGCATGGCGACAAGGTTGGCGACGACGTGAAGTCGGAGGTGCAGCGCGGCATCGACAACGTGAAATCGGCCATGCAAGGCGAGGACGCGGCGCGCATTCGCGCGGCGGTGGACGGCCTGATGCAGGCGCTGACGAAGATCGGCCAGGCTGTTTACTCGGCCACCGGCGGCGGCGCGCAGCCGGGCGCCGGCCCCGAGGGCGGTAACCCGCCACCTCCCGGCGCCCGGAAGCCGGACGACACGGTCGAGGGCGAGTATCGGGAAGTGTAGCATCGCGCTCGGTGGAGATTCGGAAGGGGCGGCCAGGTGCCGCCCCTTCCCACGCCAGGAGCATTGGAGTCATGCCCACCATGGACGTCATCAAGTGCACGGTCTGCGGAGCGGAAGAAACGGTGCCGTGCGGCGTGACGCGGATGCCGCTGCACGACAACGCCCAGGCGCTCCAGGCCGGGGTGCCGTGCCGCGGCAGCACCGGCGCGTTCGTCCGCACCGTGGAACGCTAGCGGCCTCGCCGGACGCGTGGAGGTGGAGCGAGGCCACGCCGCCGCGGTTTCCGTCATGCCTGCCGCTACCACCGTGTTGGAGGTGTCACGATGGATGCCATCCGCGCCGAGCGCAAGCACGTCACCGTCAATGGCCTGCGGCTGTCCTATCTCGACTGGGGCGGCGCTGGGCGGCCGTGGCTGCTGTGCCTGCACGGCTTCACGGAGCAGGCGCACATCTTCGATGAGTTCGCCGAGGCCGTCTCGCCGCGCCACCGCGTGCTGTCGCTCGACTTCCGAGGCCACGGCGAGAGCCAGTGGGCGCCGGACGGCTACACGCGCGACAAATACCTGGCCGACGTGACCGCGTTCGTCGGCGCGCTCGGCATCGACGAGGCAACCATCGTCGGGCTGTCGCTGGGCGGTATCGTGGGCATGCTGCACGCGGCCGCGCAGCCGCGCGGGGTCAAGCGGCTCGTGCTGGCGGACATCGGCCCCGAGACGGGCGATGGCGCCACGAGGCAGCGCGCCGGCCGCCCACCGCGGCCGATGGGGTTCGCCTCGTTCGACGACGCGTTCGCCTGGTCGCGCTCGGGCAGCTGGTTTTCAGGCCCGGACGAGCAGGTGCGGAAGGACCTCGCGAACAAGCTCCGCCGGCGCGACGACGGCAAGTGGGTCTGGAAGCTCGACCCTGCCCTCTTCGAGCCGCCGGCGCGGCCCGACCCCATCACCACGGAGCGGCTGTGGCGGGCGTTCGAAGCCATCGCCTGCCCCATCATGCTCGTGCGCGGGAAGGATAGCGCGTTCGTTGACGATGGCATTCTCGCCAGGATGCGCCGGGCGCAGCCGTCCCTGCGCCACGCCGACGTGGAGCGCGCGGCGCACATCGTGACGGTCGACAACCCGCGGGGCTTCATCGCGGCGACCAGGGAGTTCTTGGCGGCCTGACCGGCGGCGCGGCGGGAGGGGGACGGCCCGGCAAAGCCGCTGCCCTACCCGCGCCCGCGTCCACCGGTCGGAAGACGGCTATCGTACCTTTTGGTTCTTCAGGTCGAACACGTCCTTCGCCAGCGTCGCCATCATCTGAAATGCGCGCTCGTGGTCCTTCGTCCCCTCGATGTCGGGCCAGTTGTACCAGTCGATCACGATGTACGGCACGCCGAGCGCCTCCAGGCCCTTCACGTCCTCGCGGACCTGCTCCAGCGTGCCGGTGCCCATGCGGCGGTCGGCGGCGGTGATCGGCTCCTTCGTGATGTGCATGCCGATGCGGACGTTCACCTGCGGCACGGGCCGCCCGGCGGCCTCGGCTTCGGCCTTCAGCAACGGGAGCCACTGGTCGCGCAGGCTGGCGAGCGACACGCGGTTGGGGTGCCACGCATCGCCGTACTTCACCGCGCGCTTCACGGAGCCTTCGCTGTTGCCGCCGACCCAAATGGGCGGGTGCGGCTTTTGGCGCGTCGCGATGGCGGAGATGCGGTCGAACTTGATGTAGCCACCGTGGTGCGTGACCTCGCCGCTGCCCGTCCACAGCGCCTTCATCGCGGCCAGCATGTCGCTGGACCAGGGACCCCGCTTGTTGTGCGGCACGCCCAGCGTCGCGAACTCGTCGGCGGCGTTGCCGATGCCCACGCCGAAGATGAAGCGCCCGTTGCTGAGCTGGTCGAGGTTCGCCACGTGGCGCGCCAAGAGTATCGGGTGCCGGTAGGGCAACACGATGATGGTGGTGCCGAGGTCGACGCGCTTGGTCTGTCCGGCGAGCCACGAGAGCGTGATGAGAGCGTCGTAGAACGGCTCCGGGTACCGCTCGCGCACCGATGGCGTGATCGCGACGTGGTCGGAGATGAAGATGCCGTGGTAGCCGATGCCCTCGACGACCTGCCCCCAGCGGGCGACGGAGTCGGGCGTGATGCCGGGACCGAAATTCAAGAGGTTGACGCCGACCTTCACGTATGAGCCCCCACCGAGTGTAGTGTGCCGGTAGTATACGGGGTGAGCGCCCCCACCATCGCCCTTCGAGCCATGATGACGTTCGACGAAGTGATCACGTATTTCGAGGCGCACGCCAAGCCGCGCAACCGCGAAGGCATGGCGCGGTACGGCATCGACGTCTCCAACACCTACGGCCTCAACACTCCCGACTTACGGGGGCTGAAGCGGCGCATCCAGCGCGATCACGCCCTGGCGCTCCGGCTGTGGGAGCATGGCTCGCGGGACGCGCGCCTGCTCGCGGCGATGATCGCCGACCCAATGCAACTGTCCGCCGCGCAAGCAGACAGTTGGGTGGCCGGCCTCACCAGTTGGGACGTTTGCGATGGCCTTTGCTCCGAGTTGCTGGCGCGCATGCCCCGCGCGTCGGCAAAGGCGCTGGAATGGGCGGCCGACGACCGCGAATTCTTCAAGCGCGCGGGCTTCACGGTGATGGCGCGCATCGCCGTCAGCGACCGGGCCGCGCCGGACGAGGCTTTCGAGCCGTTCCTGGCGGCGGTGCTGGCCCACGGCGCCGACAGCAGCAACTTCGTGCGTAAGGCCGTGAGCTGGGCGCTACACCAGATCGGCAAGCGCGACGAGCATCTGCGCCGGCGGTCGCTAGCGACGCCGCGCTCGCTGCTCGCGAGCGGCGAACGCGAGGGCCGGTGGGCCGCGATGGATGCCATCCGCGAGCTGGAGGGCGAGGCGGTCATTCGGCGGTCGGGCGCGGCTACAGCACGGCGCGCGCGATCGTCCAAAGGTTGAGGCCGACGAGGGCGGCGCCGACCATTACGCCGATGACGCGGGCGGGCATGTGCCTGGCGAGGTAGGCGCCCAACGGGGCCGTGAGGAAGCTGCCCGCCATGAGGGCGACCGGCAGCGCCCAGCCGAAGCCTGACCACTTGATTTGCGAGATGACGGTGGCGGCCGTCGCGAACGCCACGAAGAACTCTACGAAGTTCACGGTGCCAATGGCGTGGCGCGGGTGCCCGCCCTTGAGCAGGATCACCGACGAGGTGGCGATGGGGCCGAACGCGCCGCTCATGCCGTTGAGCACGCCGGCGGAAAAGCCCACGACACCCAGCTTCGCGCTGTCGGGCGCGTCGGCGATCGTGAGGCGAATGCGCGCGAGCCGGCCCGGCGCGAGGGCGACGTCGTCGCTGCCGCCGGCCACTGGCGGCACGGTCGCCGCGCCGGTGAGGAAGCGCCGGAGGATGAAAAATCCGACTCCCAACAGCAGCACCGGCACCAAGAAGCGGGACGCTTCCACGGGCAGGTGCGTGAGGACGAGACCGGCCAGCACGCCGCCGGCGACGGCGGGGACGGCCAGCGGCAGCACCCAGGAGCGCTCGACATTGCCGAACCGCAAGTGCGACAGGGCCGATGCCATGCCGCTGCCGACCTTGGCAAGGTTGACCGTGGCGACGACCACCGCCGGCGTGACGCCGCCCGCGAGCATGATGGAGCCGGAGAAGGCGCCGAAGCCCATGCCGGCAACGGTGTCGAGAAATTGGCCGAGCGCGCCGGCGCCGATCGCTATCAGTATCACCCACCAGACCATCGCATCCACCTTCCCATCGGACCCCCGCGACGCGCGGGCAAACGAAAAGCCCCCGCGGACTGCGCCGGGGGGCTTGCTGATCGACATTCGTGGTTTCGCGCTAACGCCTACAACCGCACGTACTCAGCCATCCCCTCCGGGGCACAGCAGTCACACATGCAACAACAGGTGTTGGCGCGCATCGCGACCTATTATGCCAGCGTGGGCGGAATCCGTCAACCGGTGGTGAGGCCGTGCGATGGGAAAACGAGCCTCCGCAGCTCCTCGACCTGCTGGCGGGCGAACCGCCGCGTCTGGTCCACGATGTCCGGGTCGATGTCGGCGTCGGCGTCGCGTAAGCGCTCGCTGGTCAGGAAGGCGTCCGCGCCGGCCGGCAGCTCGTCGGGCCATTCGCGGCCAAGCATCACGCCGTAGGCCATGGTCCAGCAGCGAGCGACGACGTCAAGGTCGTAGCCGCCGCCGCCGAACGCGAGCCACGGCAGGCCCAGGCCCGCGAAGTAACGCACGAGGTCGATGTAGTCCCGGCTCGTGAGCGCCAGGTGCGAGAGCGGGTCGCGGCCGTGCGCGTCGACGCCGAGTTGGGTCGCGATCACGTCCGGCGCGAATGCGCGGAGCAGGGGCGGCACCACGGCGTCGAACGCCTCGCGGTACACGGCGTCGCCGGTGTAGGGGAACAACGGCAGGTTCACCGAGAAGCCCCTACCCGCGCCCTCGCCAAGCTCGGCGACCTCGCCGGTGCCGGGGAAGAGGTAGCGCCCCGACTCATGCAGGGAGATGGTGAGCACATGAGGGTCATCGTAGTAGGCGGCTTGCACGCCGTCGCCGTGGTGGGCGTCGATGTCGATGTAGGCCACGCGCAGCCCGCGCCGGCGCAACACGTTGATGGCGACGACGGCGTCGTTGAATATGCAGAAGCCCGACGCGCGCCCGGCGGCGGCATGGTGCAGCCCGCCGGCCGGCGCGAATGCGACGCGCGCAAACTTGTCGGCGACCAGCTCGGCCGCGCGCACCGAGGCGCCGCACGCCAGCAGCGCGGCCTCGTACATGCCGGGATAGACGGGATTGTCGCCGAATTTGGCGAACCCATGGCGCTCCGCATCCCTGGTGGATGCACCGTTGCTGTAGGCGCGCACGGCCTCAACGTAATCGCGCTCGTGGAACGACAACAGCTCTTCCTCGGTGGCGGGCCGAGGCTGGATGAGCCGCGACGCGCCGCCGTCGAACGCGCCGTATGCCTTGGCGAGGGCATAGGTGTATTGGAGCCGCACGGGCCGCATGGGGTGGCCTTCGCGCAAGACGTGTTGAGACATCCGCGGGTCATAGACGTAGGCGGCGAACTGGTCAGTCACGTGCGATCCCCTGGTTGGGTTAGAGCCAATCCCGCTTCCAGAAAAACGCGAGCATGCCGATGGAGAGCACGGCCATGCCCCCCACGATGGAGGCGAACGCGAACATGCTGCCTTGGCCGGGGAGCCCGACGTTCATGCCATAGAGGCCGGTGATCACCGTGAGAGGCAGCATGATGCTGGCGAACAGGGTAAGCACGCGGATGACCTCGTTCGTATGCTCCGACGTCACGGCGGCGTGCGTTTCCTGCAGCCCTTCCGACACCTCTTTCAGCTCTTCCAGCTCGACCCAGATGCGGCGCATCTGGTCGGCCTGGTCGCCGAAGTAGACGCCGGACTCCAGCTTGAGGAAGGGGAATTCCTTGTTCTCGAGCGTCTCCAGCACTTGTATCTGTGGGCGGACGACGCGCCGGTAAGAGAGGATGTCGCGACGCGCGACGGCCAACTCTTGCAGCACGCCGCTGGTGCGCTCCAGCATCTGCGACTCCACGGTGTCGACGTTGGAGATGAGCTTGTTGAGGATAGGACCGCAATAGTCGACCAGGCGGTCGAGCAGCGTGTAGAGCAGGAAACCCGATCCGTGCCCCATCGCGTCTTTCCGTACCTCCGCGCTCACCAGGGCGTCTTGAAACAGCTTCGTGAGCGGGCGCAAATCGCCGCTGTGCACGCTGACGATGTAGGTGGGGCCGGCGAACACCGCGACCTGGCTTGGACGGGTGAGGCGCTGGCGGGCGTCGTAGAGGGGGAAGTGGAGCACCATGAAAACGTAGCTGGGGTATTCGTCCAGCTTGGGCAGCTGCACGCGCGAGCGGCAGTCGTCGAGGTCGAGCGGGTGGAACGGGAAGTGGTTCTTCAGGTACTCCATCTCGGCGAGGCCGGGATGGCGCAGGTCATACCAGGCCAGGCCGCCATGCTCGACGACCTGGATGTTCAGCTGCTGGGTGCCGGTGACGTCGATGGTGGCCACGGCGTTTCCTACCTGTCCTGCTCATGGGGCAATTGTAGCATGGGGCTGGCCGCATCGCGCCGCGCGCCGCGACACGATCGAGGCGGTTCAGCCGCCCGCCGGGACCACGCCGCCGGTGAGGTCGCGGAGGAAACGTATCGCGACCTCCTTGTCTAGCGGCCGGTTGTTGTTGCCACACTTGGGAGACTGGATGCACGAGGGGCAACCGTCGGCGCATGGACACTCGCCGACCGTCGCCAGGGTGGCGGCCCACAGCTCGTCCACGATCTCGTAGCCGTGCTCGGCGATGCCGACGCCGCCGGGGTGGCCGTCGTAGATGAACACGGCGGGGCCGCCGGTGTCCGGGTGCATGGCGGTCGACACGCCGCCGATGTCGTTGCGGTCGCAGAGGGCGAATAGCGGCAGCACGCCGATGGCGGCATGCTCCATGGCGTGCAACCCGCCGGCAAGGTCCTTGCGCTCGCGCAATGCCCAACGCAGCGTGTCGCGCGGCAGGTCGAACCAGACGGCGACCGTGCGAAACGGCCGCGCCGGCAAGTCCAGCGGCTCCTCGCCCATGTCCTCGTCGGCGTAGATGCCCTTGCGCTTGAAGCTGACGATGGCGCGGGAGACTTCCACCTCGCCGACGTGCACGGTCGCGCCCTGGATCTGCTTGCTGGCCTGCGAGGAGAGGACGCGGATGTCGGTGAGGTCGCGCGTCTCGGTGTAATAGGGCGCGTCGCTCTGCCGCAGGTAGGCGGTATGGCTCGCAAGGTCCAGGTGCTCCACGACGTAACTCTCGCCCTGGTGAAGGTAGACGGCGCCGGTGTGCAGCTGACTGAACGCCGAGAACTCCTCGACGCGCTCCAAGATGCGCCCCGTGCCCGCCTCGACCGCGAAGTAATCGCTGCCCCACGCGGAGCGGATGTTGACCTGCCGCGCGGGGTAGCCGAAGGATGGCGACGGGTACCAGCGTTCGCCGTGCTGGCGCAGCTGGCCCGTGGCCTCGAGTCCGATGACCTCGGTCTTTAACGAAGGGCCGAAGAGGGCCGCGTCGGCTGGAGTCAGCGGCAGCTCGTACGCGGCGGCGGCCAGGTGCGGGCCGAGGACATGCGGGTTGTCCGGGCGCAGGCGCGCATGCTCGTGCGGACGCCCGAAGAAGAACTCCGGATGCCGCATGAGGAACTGGTCGAGCGGGTTATCCTGGGCTATCAGCACGCTCAATGATTCGGCTCCGCACCGCCCGCTGCGTCCCGCCTGCTGCCAGGTGCTCGCAACGCTGCCGGGATAGCCGGTGAGCAGCGTCGCGTCGAGGTCGCCGATGTCGATGCCCAGCTCCAGCGCGTTCGTCGCGACGACCCCCAGCAAGCGGCCGTCGGCCAGGCCGCGCTCGACGGCCCGGCGGTCCTCCGGCAGATAGGTCGCGCGGTAGGGGCGCACGCGCTCCGCGAGGCCCACGGAGGTCTCGCGCAGGCGGTCGCGCACGTTGCGATACACCAGTTCGGCTTGCCTCCTGGTGCGGACGAAGGCCAGGGTACGCACATCGCGCTTCAGCAGCATCTCCATCAGCTGCGCCGCTTCGCCGCCGGCGCCCGCGCGCTTCTGGCGCTCGTCGCCGACCAGGGGAGGGTTCCAGAACACGAAGTGCTTCGCGCCGTGTGGCGCGCCGTCCTCGTCCACCACGTCGTGCGGCTTTCCCGTGAGGCGCTCGGCGAGGTCGCCCGCGTTCGCCACCGTGGCCGAGCTGCAGATGAAGCGCGGGTGGGCGCCGTGGCGGGCGCAGACCCGGCGCAGACGCCGCAGCACGTTGGCAACGTGCGAGCCGAAGATGCCGCGATAGACATGCGCCTCGTCGACGACGATGTAGCGCAGGCCGCCCAGGAACCGCGACCAGGCCGGGTGATTCGGCAGGATGCCAATGTGCAGCATGTCGGGGTTGGTGAGCACCACCTGCCCGCTCCGGCGGATGCCCGCACGGTCGGCGTGCGGGGTGTCGCCGTCGAAAATGGTGACGCGCGGACGAAGCTCGTCCGGCAGCAGCGCTTGGAGGCTCCACAACTGGTCTTGGGCGAGGGCCTTGGTGGGGAATAGGTAGAGCGCCCGTGAACCGAGGTCGTCGAGCAGGGCTTGGATCACCGGCACGTTGTAACAAAGGCTCTTGCCGCTGGCGGCGGGCGTCACGACGGCCACATCGCGTCCGTCGAGCACCAGGTCGATCGCCGTGGCCTGGTGTTTATACAGCGGCAGCAGGCCTCGCGCGCGCAACGCCTGGTCCAAACGGGGGTGCAGGCCATGGCGGAGCGCGCCACGCTCCGCCTCCTTCGCGGGCAGGTATTGGACGTGGGCCACGCGCTCCTTGAGGTTCGGAGCGGCGCGGAGGTGGTTGACGAACAGGTCGGCGCGCATGCTAGAGGACTTCCATCACTTCGCGCTCGACCTCGATCAGCTCGGCGTCGACGTGCTGCGCGTATACGAATTTGACGATAGCGTCGAGTTGCTCGCCCACGTAGGCGCTGTTGCCGCTGGCGCACGCGATACCGAGCACGAGCGTTTGGTGGCGGTCGATGGCATCCACCTCGGCGATGGAGCCGTTGAAGCGCCGGCGCACGCGGCCGATCAAGGACTGCGCCACCTGGCGCTTACCCTTGAGCGAATCATCACACTCCAGATGGAAGGTGAGGCGGCACACGCCTATGTGCATGGCGATCCTCCAAGGCGCGGCGATGCCGTCGGCATGCCGTCACTATAGCATCGAAGGAGGCGTCCGCCGCCGCCGGCGGGATGGCGCGTTTGTTGACGTCGCAAGCGTCCGTTGACTACTATCTGCATGGTAGCCGCATCGCCGTCCCGTCGCGTGGGGCGTCCGATCCACGAACCTCGCTAATCGAGCCCATTCATGGCAGCTTCGCAAGACGTCCCCGAGGTCGTCATCGAGCGATTGCCGCAATACTTGCGGGCGCTCACATCGCTCCTCAGTAACGGCGTCGAGGTCATTAGCTCGCAGCAGCTCGGCGAGCAATTGCAAGTCACCCCGGCGCAGATCCGCAAGGACCTCAGCTATTTTGGCAGGTTCGGGAAGCAGGGCCGCGGCTACAGTATCCGCCACCTGGTGGACCGGCTGCGGCACATCTTGGCGCTCGACCAGACGTGGAACGTGGCCGTGGTGGGCGTGGGCCGGCTCGGACGCGCCATCATCGGGTATCCCGGCTTCCAGTCGGAGGGTTTCCGCATCGTTTGCGCCTTCGATTCGGACCCGCGCTTGGTGGGGCAGCTGGCGGGCGGGCTGATGATCCACCACATGTCGCACTTCAAGGAAGTGATCGAGCGCGAGCAGGTGCGAATCGCCATCGTGGCGGTGCCGGCGACCCACGCGCAAGGCGTGATCGACGCGGTGGTGGAGGCCGGCATCAAGGTCGTGCTCAACTACGCGCCGACGCCCACGCACGCGCCGCGCGGGGTACACGTCCGCGCCGTCGACCCGGTGCTGGCGCTACAGTCGATGACGTATTACCTGCGGAACGCGCGCGACTAGGCCGCCGCTTCGCCGCGTGGCCATCTGGGCGCGAACGCAGGGCCCCGCCGCATGGCGGGGCCCCGTTTCGACTTCGCATGAACCGGCGCTTCGAACTAGGACGGACGGCTCGTCGAGCTGGGCCCCGACGGGATCGTCGGTGGACGGCGGTGCCGGCGGACGGCGGACACCCGCAGCTGAGCGCGGCGCAGCGCATGGAGCTCTTGCTCCAGCTCGATGTCCTCGGCGCGGCTGGCGATGCGCTCTTGAGTTCGGCGCATGGCCTCCAGCGCGCGGGCCTCGTCGATCTCCTCGACGCGCTCGGCGGCGTCGGCGAGCACGATCACATGCCCGCCGGTGACTTCCATGAATCCGCCGCTGACGGTGAGGTAGTCCTCGCGGGTGCCCACCCGGTAGCGCAACTCGCCCTCTTGCAGCATCGTCATCAGCGCCGCGTGATGCGGCAGTATGCCAAGCTCGCCCTCCGTGCCGGGCGCGACGAGGGCGTCCACCTGCCCATCGAAGAGCAGGCGTTCGGCCGTGATGATCTCAAGGCGCATCGTAGCCATGGGTAGCCCCTGCCCTATCGCCCGGCCGTGGCGGCCTGGCGCTCCTTGTGGCGCTCGGCGACCTCGTCGATGGTGCCGGCCATGTAGAAGTCCTGCTCGGCCACGTGGTCGTACTTGCCTTCCAGAATCTCCTTGAAGCCGCGCACCGTCTCCTTCACGGGCACGTAGCGGCCCTCGCGGCCGGTGAACTGCTCGGCCACGTAGAAGGGCTGGGTAAGGAAGCGCTGAATGCGGCGGGCGCGCTGCACCGTCCGCTTGTCGTCCTCCGAGAGCTCTTCCATACCCAAGATGGCGATGATGTCTTGCAGCTCCTTGTAGCGCTGGAGCACGGCCTGGACGCCACGGGCGACGCGGTAGTGCTCCTCGCCGACGATGAGCGGGTCGAGGATGCGGGACGACGACGTGAGCGGGTCGACGGCCGGGAACAATGCCTGGGCCGCGATGTCGCGGTCGAGCGCGATGACGGCGTCGAGGTGGCCGAAGGAGGTGACCACGCCGGGGTCGGTGTAGTCGTCGGCGGGCACGTAGATGGCCTGGAACGAGGTGATGGACCCCTTGTTGGTCGAGGTGATGCGCTCTTGCAGGTCGCCCATCTCGGTGCCGAGGGTGGGCTGGTAGCCGACGGCGGAGGGCATGCGGCCGAGCAGCGCCGAGACTTCCATGCCCGCGAGGATGTAGCGGTAGAGGTTGTCGACGAACAGCAGCACGTCTTGGTTCATCTGGTCGCGGAAATACTCGGCCATGGTGAGGCCGGTCATGGCGATGCGGAGGCGCACGCCCGGCGGCTCGTTCATCTGGCCGAACACCAGCACGGTGTTCTTCAACACGCCCGACTCCTTCATCTCGTGCCAGAGGTCGTTGCCTTCGCGGGACCGCTCGCCCACGCCGGCGAACACGGAGAAGCCCTTGTGGACGTTGGCGATGTTGCGGATGAGCTCTTGGATGACCACCGTCTTGCCGACGCCGGCGCCGCCGTAGGCGCCAACCTTGCCGCCCTTCATGAAGGGGGCGATGAGGTCGAGCGCCTTGATGCCGGTTTCGAGTACCTCGGTCGTCATCGACTGCTCTTCGTAGGACGGAGCGGGCCGGTGAATGGGCCAATGCTCCTTCGCCTCGACCGGGCCGAGGTCGTCGAGTGGCGTGCCGGTGACGTTGAACAGGCGGCCGAGGCTGGCCTCGCCGACGGGCACGGCGATGGGCTGGCCGCTGTCCCGCACGGGCGTTCCGCGCTGCAACCCCTCGGTCGCGCCGAGCGCGAGGCACCGCACCCAGTTGTTGCCGACCTGCTGCTCGACCTCAAGGACGAGGCGCTCGCCATGCAGATCGAGCTCCAAGGCATTGAAGATACGGGGCAGATGATCCGGCGGGAACTCCACGTCCACGACGGTGCCGATAACCTGAACGACCTTTCCTTCCGATGCGGCCATGTGCACTCCTCCTGCGGACCGGCTCTAGGCTCGCGGCCCAAAACGGATAAGACGGCGGGGCTGCTCGGGCTAGCCTTCCAACGCGGCCACGCCGCCGACAATGTCCAACAACTCTTTCGTGATCGAGTCCTGCCGCGCCTTGTTCAGCTGGAGCGTTAGCTCATCGACCATGTCGTTCGCGGCCTCGGTCGCGTTACGCATGGCGACCATCCGCGCCGACTGCTCGCTCGCGATGCTTTCGAGTATGGCTGCATAGAAGGTCACTTCGAGGAATCGCGGCGCGAGCGCGCCCAGCACGGTGCTTGCGCTCGGCTCGTAGATGTATTCCGTGGCGGAGCCGGGGTTCGTCGCGGCCAGCGCGCCGACGTCGACGGGCAGCACGCGCGTGACCGCGGGCTCCTGGGTGATGGTGTTGACGAAGCGGGTGTAGGCGAGGAACACCTCGTCGACCTCGCCCTCGCGAAACATGCGCTCCGCGAGGTGGGTGATGGCGATGGTGTCGACCAGCGATGGGCGGTCGCCGAGGTCGGTGAACGTCGCCTTCACGTCGCGGCCCGCGCGCACCATGAAATCGCGGCCCTTCTTGCCGATGGTGATGAGCGACACCGGCACGGGCGAGCGCAGGACGTGGAGCGCCGTCGCACGGTTGATGTTGCCCGGCAACCCGCCGCACAAGCCGCGGTCGGGCGTGATTTCGACGATGAGCGAGCGCTGGACGGGCCGCTGCGTGAGCAACGGGTGCAGCGTTTCGCCGGGCGGCGCTTGCCGCGTGAGATCGGCCATGACGGTCCGCAGACGCTCGGCATAGGGGCGCGTGGCCGCGACACGCTCTTGGGAGCGGCGTGTCTTGGATGCGGCCACCATTTGCATTGCACGCGTCACCCGCGCCGTGTTCTTCACGCTGCGGATACGCTGACGGATTTGCCGTACGCTGGCCACGGTTACCTCAACTCTCCGGGGCTAGGCGAATGTCTTCTTGAAGGAAACGATCGTCGCCTTCAACTCTTCCTCGGTCTTGGCGTCGAGGTCCTTCGTGTTCGTGATCGTCTGGACGATGTCCGGCTTCGAGGTTTCGATGTAGCCCAACAGCCGCGTCTCGAAGTCGCGGACGTTCTCGACCGGCACGCTGTCCATGTAGCCGTTGACGGCGGCGTAGATGCTGCACACCTGCGCCCACAGCGGTTGGGGCTGGTATTGCGGCTGCTTCAACAACTCGGTGAGGCGCTGGCCGCGCTCCAGCTGTGCCCGGGTGACGGCGTCCAAGTCGCTGGAGCCGAATTGGGCGAACGACGCCAACGCGCGGTATTGCGCGAGCTCCAAGCGGATGCGGCCCGCGACCTTCTTCATGGCGCGCGTTTGGGCGGCGCCGCCGACACGCGAGACCGAGATGCCGGCGTTCACGGCCGGGCGAATGCCGGCGTTGAACAGGTCGGCCTCCAGGAATATCTGGCCGTCGGTGATGGAGATGACGTTGGTGGGAATGTAGGCCGACACGTCGCCGGCCTGGGTTTCGATGATGGGCAGCGCGGTGAGCGAGCCACCGCCATGCTCCTTGTTGAGGCGCGCGGCGCGTTCCAGCAGGCGGCTGTGGAGGTAGAACACGTCGCCGGGGTAGGCTTCGCGTCCCGGCGGGCGCCGGAGCAGCAGCGAGAGCTGGCGGTAGGCCCAGGCGTGCTTCGACAGGTCGTCGTACACGATGAGCGCGTCCTTGCCCTCGTGCATGAAGTATTCGCCCATGGCGCAGCCGGCGTAGGGTGCCATGTATTGCAGCGGCGCGGGGTCGGAAGCGTTGGCGGCGACGATGATGGAGTATTCCATCGCCCCGTGCTCTTCCAACGTGGCCTGCAGCTGCGCCACCCGGCCCTGCTTCTGGCCGATGGCGACGAAAATGCAGTAGAGGGCCTGCCCCTTTTGGTTCAGGATGGCGTCGACGGCGACGGCGGTCTTGCCGGTGAAGCGGTCGCCGATGATGAGCTCGCGCTGGCCGCGGCCGATCGGGATCATGGCGTCGATGGCCTTGATGCCGGTCTGGACGGGCGTGTTCACCGATTGCCGGATCACGACGTTCGGCGCGACGATCTCCAGCGGGCGGATGGCCGATGCGCGAATGGGCCCCTTGCCGTCCAGCGGGCGTCCGAGCGGATCGACCACGCGGCCTAGCAGCTCCGGACCGACCTGCACCTGCGCGACGCGGCCGGTGGCGGTCACGGTCGCGCCTTCGTTCACCAGTCCGCCGGCGGTCATCACCACGGCGCCGACGCTGTCCTCCTCAAGGTTGAGCGCCATGCCAGTGACGCCGTTGGGAAACTCCAACAGCTCGCCATAGCCGACCTTGCCGAGCCCATGGATGCGGGCGATGCCGTCACCCACCTCGACCACGGTGCCGACTTGGGTCAGCGTCGACTCGCCGCCGAATTCCTCGATCTGGCGCTTGAGCACCGCCGCTATGTCTTGTCCACGAGTAGTCATTCCACGTCCTCCATGTCCGCGAGGGGCTAGGTCAGCGAGCCTTCGGCAAGGCGCTGCTTCAAGCGTTGCAGCTTGGTCCGCACGCTGCCGTCGATCACCTGGTCCCCGATCCGCACGACGACTCCGCCGATGATGCTGTCGTCCACGCGGGCTTCCAGCACCACGTCTTTCTCGAACAGGTCACGCAGCCGTCGTCGCAGCTGCTCTTGCTGGGGCTTAGTCAGCGTCACGGCGCTCGTCGCGGTCGCTTGCAGGCGCCCCAGGTGGGCATTCAGCATCTCCCCGTAGGCGAGCGTGACGTCGGGCAGCAGCGTTATCGCCCGCCTCGTGGCGAGCAGGCCCAGGAACTTCACGACCGTCGCGTCCGCGCCCGGCGCCAACTCAGCCGCCGCCTGCTGCTTGCGGCCAAGGGGCACGTTGGGCAGATTGAAATAGAAGCGCACGGTGGGGTCGTCGAGCGCCTTGGCCACGCCGCGCAGCGCGTCCATCCACCGCTCGACCGCGTGCTGCCCCAAGGCCAAGTCGAACAACGCCTGGGCATAGCGCTTGGCGGTTGGACGCTTCGCCACGTTATCCCCCGCGCCGCGCCGGCTGCCCGCCGTCCGTCAGTACCTCGTCGATGAGCTGACGGTGGGTCTGGGTGTCCAGCGACTTGTGAATGATGCGCCCCGCGGCGATGACGGCAAGGCCGGCGAATTCGCGGCGCACCTGCTCCACCGCGGCATCACGCTCCCGTTGTATCTCGCCGCGAGCGCGCTCCATCAGGGCATCCGCCTCGGCACGGGCCTGGGCGGCCTGCTCTTGACGGTAGCGCTCGGCGGCGGCCTGCGCCTGGGCCAGCATGCGCTGGGCTTCGACGCGGCTTTCGTCGAGCGCGCGTTGCATCTCGATCTGGCGCTGCTCCGACTCGCGCCGCACGCGCTCGGCCTGTTCCAGGCTGTCCTTGATGCGGTTGGAGCGTTGGTCCAGCATCGCCAGCAGGGGCTTGTAGGCGAACAGCGACAGCACGACGACGAGCAGCCCGAAAGTGACCAGGTAGGCGATGATGCTGCCCAGGTCGAACCCCAGCGCGCCGATGCCGGTCGCTTCCTCGACCAAAAGAGGTGCTGCTAGCACGTCAGCAGCCTCCTTTCACGTGTTCCAAAGCTGTTTCCGTTTCTAGGCCACGAAGATGAGCAGGATGGCCGTGACCAGCGCGTAGATGCCGATGGCCTCGGTGAAGGCCAGGGCCAACACCATGTTCGGCGCGATCGCGGTGCGGGCCTCCGGGTTGCGGCCGAGGGCGTTCATCGCGCTGGCGCCGAGGATGCCAAGGCCGATACCGACGCCTGCCAGGGACAAGCCGGCCAAACCCACGGCCAAGAACTTGAAAGCGTTGGCGCTAAACGCACCGGCCGCGGCCACCTCTTCGGTCACCGCCTGCGCTCCGACAAGCAGCGCGTCGATCATGTGAGCACTCCTCCTGGTAAGTTCACCGTTGTTCTCTAACTAACGCGCTCCGGTGCGTGCACCGCAGCATGTAGTCGCCTAGGCAACGATTCCACCCGCTTGATGCTGGGGAGCCACGGCCGCGTGAGTCGTTTGCACCGCATGGCCGCCTGGCTCGTCCTCATGGCCTTCCTGGTGCGAGACCGCCATGAACGTGAAGACCAGCGTGAGGCCGGTGAAGATGAGGGCCTGCACCCCGCCCACCAACAGTTCCAACATGTAGAACACGATGGGCGCGGTGAACACCGTGAGGAAGGTGACCATGAAGAGGACGATTTCACCGGCCAGCATGTTGCCGAAGAGACGGAAGGTGAAGCTGACGATGCGGATGAAGTGGCTGAGCAGCTCGATCAGGCCGATGGGGCCCTGGATCGGGTGCAGCCGGAAAAACTCCTTGAGATACCCGAACCCGTGGGCCTTGAAGCCCCAGAACTCGATGAAGAGGAAGGCGACGATCGCCAGTGACAGCGGCATGTTGACGTCGGTGCCGGCGGACCGCAGCAGGTGCGTCGTCACGTGGTCGGAGCCCTCGGCCTTGAAGCCGACGCTGGGATAGATGGGCAGGAGCGCCATCCAGGCGTTGAACGCGACGAAGAGGAAGATGGTGGCGAGGATCGGGAAGAAGCGTCGCGCGAGCTTCTCGCCGGCGACGCTCGACATGAAGCCGAAAAGCGCCTCGATGAACATTTCGAGGATGCCTTGCAGGCGCCCGGGGATGAAGTTGACTTTGCGCGTGCCGCCGACGAACAGGACGACGATCACGATGGTCGTCAGCCAGGCCGACAGCAGCGTGTTCGTGACGGCGAAGGCGCCGACGTGGAACACCGGCTGCGGGGCCAGGTGCACCTCGGGTTGGGGGACGAACGGGTCTCGCCCAAAAAGCGCGGCGCCGATCGCGCCAATCGCGAGCCCCACCAGCAACAGGACGCCGGCCAGCCCGGCGATCGGCAATAGCACGCGTGAATTCAAGTCTTGCCCCTAGCGCTTGTTGTCACGCTGACCGGCGATGAACGGCGCCATCATCCGATAGGTGCCGTAGAACGCCACCACCAACCCAGCGAACAGGCCCCCCAGCAAAAGCAGCGGTGATGTTCCCAGTCGCCTATCCAACCACACTCCGGCGAATGTACCGATGAGAATGGCCGTTACGATGTACCAGCCGATGCCGGTGAACACGAGGCCCGTGACCCACCACGGTCGGCTGTTCATGCCTCGCCTCAACGATAGTGAACATTATCACAACCGATCAAACAGGGTCAAGGAAACTATAGCCCTTGCGCCTATCCCTGCATAGTCAGCGAGCCTGGGATGGCTCCCAGGCTCGCTAGTCCTCATGATCGTTGCTCGTTGCGCCCGCGTGGGGGGGCGGTCAGCTCTTGCCGAGCTCGTCCAACCCCTTCAGGTCCTTCAGGAAGTCGGAAAAGGCCGACAGGTTCTTGATCTCTTCCTCGCTCAACGCGGCCTGGCCCTTGTCGCCCTTGCGGGCCGTCTCGTCCATCATGGGCTTGCCGGTTTCCTTGTCCATCACGATGCCGGCCTTGTCCAGCACCATGTCCTCGACGTAGATGGGCACGCTGGCGCGCACGGCCACCGCGATGGCGTCGCTGGGGCGGCAGTCGACCTCGATGGCGCCGTTTTCGCCGTCGCGCGCGAGCACGAGCTTGGCGAAGAAGGTGTCGTTCGAGAGGTCGGACACGACCACGCGTTCGACCCGCGCGCCGAGGGTCTTGATCACGGAGCCCAGCAGGTCATGGGTGAGCGGGCGGGGCACCGAGACGTCTTGCAGCTTCACCGCGATGGCGTCGGCCTCGGGCGACCCAATCCATATCGGCAGGTATCGCTCAGCCTCGCGCTGCTTCAGGATGACCACCCGCTGGTAGTTCATCAGGCTCACGCGAATGCTGTCTATCACCATCTCTAGCATGATCCCGCCGTCCTTTTCGCACGCCTTCAGGCCATTGTATGCACCGCCTTAAAACAGTGTCAATGAACACCTCGGCTCTCGACGGCGCATCGGACGAAGGCCCGCAACCGCGCAAACCCGGTGGCCGAGCCCCCTTCCCGAAAGTCGGATGCGGCGTCTACCTTCCGCCTATCCCGCGCCGCATGGCCGTTCCGTATCTTGTTCGATTGAGGGAAAGCCCTCACCGGGCAGGGGTGAACCCGCCATGCCAAGGAGCGTATGCACACTCAACCGAGCCTTCATCGTCTGAACCGATTCACGCGGACCGCCCATCTAGCGATCGTCGGGGCGATCTTGCTGCTGGTGGCCGCGGCATGCTCGGGACAACCGCCCGCGCCAACCGCCACGCCCACGCCGGCCGCGACGGCCACGCCGGAGGCCAAAGAGCCAGCCGGTGAGCGCCACCGGCACGACGCCCAACGAAACGATGCCCGGGCCGAGCGCGCGATACAGGGGAACGAATGTGATCGAGTAGAAAACGGTGGCCAACGCCACCAAGGCGATACGCAGGTCGACACGCTCGACGCCGATGGCGCGCCGGTCGATTCCGAATTGCCCCTTGATCGTCACCGCTTCCGATTGATGCAATGCCACGTGCGAGGCTCCTCCTTATAGTGACCCCGGTCTATGGGCGCCACGACGGCCCGGCCCAGCATGCGACCCCCGCATTGGCGTGCGTGCGTGCCCACAGGCCCGCCGAGGCGCGACCCCCATAGACACCCGCCGTTTGTTTGAGGCGTCTTATGAACAATTCACGCCGCGCCCACGCGACGGCAAGGCGTGGGCGTTCGACGTGGCCGTGGAGCCGTTGCCGCGTTGACCGCGCATGGGCCGCCTGCTATAGTCCAGGGGTTGTCGCGGGCAAGGCTCATATCTTTGCCTAGCATTACGCAGAGGTCAGCAGCACATGGCGGCCACGACACAGCGCACCACCATCGTCGACGCGGTCGTGCCCGGGCAAGGGCTGCTGCGCGACTTGGCCCTCGTCGGCGCGTTCACCGTGCTCGTCGCCGTCCTGGCACAGATCGCCGTGCGGTTGCCGTTCACCACGGTCCCCATCACCGGCCAAACGCTCGCCGTGCTCCTCACGGGCGGCGCGCTCGGCGCCAGGCGTGGTGCCGTCACCCTAGGCCTGTACCTCCTGCTGGGCACCGTCGGGGTTCCGGTGTTCTCGCCGGCGGGCTCGGCGCTCGGCGGGCAGACGCTGCACGTCATCCTGCCGTGGAAAGGGCTTGGCGCCCCCGTGTGGCTGATCACGAGCGGCGGCTACATCGTCGGCTTCGTGGCGGCGGCATTCTTGGTGGGCCGGCTTGCCGAGCGTGGCTGGGAGCGCGGGTGGCGCGTGACACTGGCGATGCTCGCCGGCAGCATCGCCATCTACGTGCCGGGGCTGCTGTGGCTCGGCTACTGCATCGGCACCGGCGCGCTGAACTCGCGCCTGGGATTCGACCTCGCGGCCGTCATTCCCGGCTCGTCAACACTCGACAAGACGCTGGTGGGCGGCCTCTATCCGTTCATCGTGGGCGACCTCATCAAGCTCTACATCGCGTCCATCGCGCTGCCGGGCGCGTGGGCCCTCATCGGGCGAAGGCGAGGCTAGGACGCATGGAGATCGTGTGGCTCGGGCACGCCGCCTTCCGCATTCGCAGCGGCAACAGCAGCTTGCTCATGGACCCCTACCCGCCGCAGCTGGGTCTTCGCATTCCCCCGGCGCACGCGCAAGCCGGGCTCGTCACGGTGAGCAATGGCGCCGCCGAGCACGCGGCCGTCCCGACGGTCGCCGGCGGCGAGCAAGCCACCGTGCTTCGCGGTCCGGGCGAATACGAGCTTGCGGGGCTCACGGTCAAGGGCGTGCGCGTGCGCGGCGCCGCCAGCTCGCCCGACACATGGAGCACGGTCTTCGTCGTCGAGGCGGAAGGCTTGTCCGTTTGTCATCTCGGAAACCCAGGGATGCTTCCCATCAGCCGGCAGATCGAAGCGATCGGCACGCCACATATACTGCTGCTGCCCATTGGAAGCCCCGGCGGCCTCAATGCCGCGGATGCGGTCGAGATCACGAACAGTTTGTCGCCACGCATCGTGGTGCCGATGCTGCACGCGCACCCCGGCAACACGGCGAACCTCCGCCCCATCGACGCCTTCTTGCAAGAGATGGGCGTCAAGGCTCCAGAGCCGCAGCCACGGCTGACGGTGACGCGCAACGCGCTGCCCGAGGAAACGCAGGTCGTCGTGCTGACGCCGGCCGTACAGCCCGCGTAGGCGCGGTCGCCAGCGGCGGCCGACGACGATGGACGCCGGCGCCCCGGGGCTAGGCCCGGCGCGCCAACAGCCTGAACCCCAGCAACACGCCGCCAAACGCCAGCATCGCTCCCCCTCCGATCCCGCCAATCAGGAGCCACGGCACCTGGACCGGCGCTTCCCGCACGCCGGCGGCGGCCGGCGGCGCGAACTCCAACGTCACGGTTTCGACTCGCGGTTGAGACAGCGCGGGGAACGGGTACGACAGCGTCGCGCGCGCGCCGTTCAGCTCGAACGTGACCTCCTGGCCGACGTACGATTGACTGGGCGGGCTGACAATGAGCAGGTATCGACCGTCGGGTTGCCGCTCGGCGCGGCGCGACCAGTCGCCGACCGTCACCGTGACGCCGCCCAGGTTGACCACCGGCTCGCCGGCGACGTTTGCCTTGAGGTCCGCATAGACGAGCGGCAACGGTGGCGGGCCCCCCTCCTGAGCGTTCGCCACACTCACCGTGGCGGCCAGCCAGCACACCAGCAATAGCACATACAAAGGCACGCGGCGGTCCATCGCTGCACGCACTCCTCACACCTCCTCCAGTGTTCCCATAAAAAGGCCTCCCTCCCGCGAAGGGGAGGGAGGCCTCGGACTATCCCTATCACGCTATCCGAGCCGTGGGGCCGTTACGGTACGAACGTGCCGTCGCGGGTGAACCAGACCCAGTAGCCGGTGCCGTTCAGAATGTTCGGGTGGGCGGCCGTGCCGACACGCTGCCAGGCGTTCGTAGTGGTGCTGAAGGTGTAGATCACACTAATGTTCGCGAAGCTGGTGCCGAAGTAGACCGCCGGGGTGGTAACGAGACCACCAGGTCCGCCACCAGCCGGGGACAGGGTCAGGTCGGTCACCGGGAGCAGGTTCCAACCGGTGGTCACCGCGATGGTCGGCAGCACCGCGGCCGGGTCACGCTCGGGGATGAGCGTGCTGATCGGCGTGAAGGCCGTCGTCTGCACCCAGTAGGCGCGGTTGGAGGTGATCGTCGTCAGCGTGCCGGTCCAGTTGCCACTGGCGCCGCGGGTCGCGACCAGCCAGGGGCCCTTCGGGTCCGTCGGAGCGTAGGTCAGGACCGAGGTCGCCGGGTGCGACGGCGGGATCACGGCGTCGATCGACTTGTCCACCGGGTTACCGGGCAGGGAGATCAGGTTGTAACCGGGGCTCAATGGGACGCTGTATGGCTTGCGATCGATCACCGTGAACACGTAGGCCTGGGACGCCAGGGCGTTGCCCGAGACATCCGTGGCCGTAACGGTAAGCGTGTGCGTGCCAATCGACAGGCTCTTAGCAGCGACGATGAAGCTGTCGGTGGTGCCAGAGACCAAGGTCGAACCAGCCAGCACGTCGGCGCCATCAATCTTCAGGGATGTGAGTGTCACGGCGTTACCCGTGTCAATCTCTTGGCTGGTCGGCGTGGCACCGACGACCGCCACGGCAGCACCGGTGGGCGAGCAGGTCGCGGTACCGCCAGTGGGCGTGCCACAGTCATACCGATCGAAAGGCGTGCCAGAGGCGTTGACCGCGGTCGCGAGGGAGTACTCCGCGCGCTCGGAGAAGTTGATGCGAATGAACGGGCTCTTGCTCTCCGTCGTGTTCGGCGTGCCGGCGGGGGCCGGGGTCAGCACGAACGCCGGACTGGCAATGGCGGAGTCCACTTCGAACAGTGTAGCCGTGGCCAGGTTGACCTTCGTGCTACCGGCCGTCGGCGCGGCGCCGCTCGCTATACCATTCACGTCAGTACCGGTCACAACCACCCAAATGAGGCCGTTCGCGGCCGGGGCGCCCGCAGTCTGCTTGACTTCCCAGGTGTTCGCCAGCCCGGAGACCGCGGCAGGAGCCAGGGTGCTAGAGGCTTGACCAGCCACGAGCACATCAGCGTTGGCCACGGCCGCATTCGCGACAGTCAGGAGGATGACGGAAGGAGCGGTGCCGAGGGGCTCGTCCGAGACGACACGGATAACCGCTTCGTTGCCGGTCGTGCCCTTGACGATCTGGCGAGTCGTCTGACCGTTGACCGTCACCGTGAACCGAGCCGGAATGCCGTCGGTTATGCCGGCGAAGTCAGCCGCGGCGGCGGTGTTGCCCGCAAGGTCTTGCACTGCGCCAAAGATCGTAACCTTTGGCTTGGCATTACCAGTAAGCTCGCTGGCGAGCTTCAAGAACACGGTATTGCGGAGGTCTTCGCTGCCAGCGATGTTCGGATCCACGGGGTGGTTCGGGTAGATGACACCCGTCACCGTGTTGCCCGCAACCGCGAACGAGGCAGCGCTAACCGTAGCCGCATTCAGGAAGTCGGCGCCATTGGCATCGGTGAACGTCAGCTTGATCGACGTGCGGTCGGCCGAGGTGGACGTCTTCTTGTTAGTGGCGTCGTAGCCCTTGCCCGTCTGGGCAGTCGCAATGCTGGGAGCCGAAGTGTCGATGGTCAACTTGAACGCCTGGCTACCGGTAATCACGGCGTCCGCGTCAGTGGCGGCAATGTTGCCTGCGCGGTCACGGGCCGCAATGTTCCACCAGTGCGTGCCGCTGGTCAGCAACCGAGTGGACAGCAGACTGAACCCATTGGTGACAGGGGTCCACAAAGCCGTCTCGGAGAAGTCGGTGCCAGTCACCCCGATCACGTCGGCGCTGGGAGTGGCAATGGTTGACTGCAAAATGCGGCGGATCTTCACGTCCACCGCTTGCCCCTTGGCGAAGGGAGAGGTGCCGGTGTAGTCGACCACGCCAACACCGTACTTGATCGGCTCATTCGCGCTGATGCCGTTACCGTCGTGGTCGCTCGACGTCGAGGAGCCAGGCGCGGTGGTGCTCAGTGTGTTGGTGTCCGGACGCATGCCGGAACCGGCGTCCGTGATGGTGGCAGAGAAGTCAATTGTCGTCGAACGGGTGATCGTGTTGTGCGCGGGGCCGCTCACGGCGATCGTGGGCTTCACCGTGTCAACCGTCATATTGGCGACGTCGCCAGTGGCAGAGAAGGCAACTCGGATAGTGTTGCCGTCGGAAGTGGCGATGTCGGTCGTGGCGCTCGCCACGGTGGCGACAACGAAAATGGTACCGGTGAAGATACCGGTGTTGTTACCGGTCTCGGTGAGCGTGCGACCTCCACTGATGCTGGTGTTGGTCGTCTGGTTGGTCACTGTGACGCTGATGGTGTCAACAGCGCCAGCGGCGGCGTTTGACGCAGCGTGAGTCACGGTGATTAACACTTGGTTGAATGCCGCGCTGCTGTTGGCGACGTACAACGTGGTGCCGACCCGGGTGTCCTGCGTGACGCCGGCTTCCACGCCGGTGCCCGTGCCACCCTGGACCTGCAACACAATCGCGCCACCACCGATGGACGTGCCGGCGAACGCGGGCACCGCCGTCACGATGATGGCCATCATGGCGGCTAGCGCCACGATGATACCGACCGGAGTAAACCTACTCTTCAATCTCACGTCCTACCCCCTTGTTTGTATCCGATGTTCGAAACGACCAGGTCAGGTTCCTGAGTCATCACATGCCGCCCTCCTTCAGGGATGGCGCGGCAGGAATGGACTGTGCGTGGGGCCTCTCGCTGAGAACGATGAGGAGAATTCCACCGTTCAACCTCTTCCTGCCCAAATCCGCGAGATTTTTACCCGACTCGCGGGCATTTGTCAATCTGGAATCGAGACACTAAGCAGGCCACGTCCGTGGCCCCTTCCTCGTGCCTTCCCCGCGTCCCGCCGGCATTCCAAGCCGTTGCCAAGTGCGCTCATCCGAGTCCTGGCCTCATGTGCCTCGCGGGCCCCGGGACTCGCCCGCTCGCAACGCCAGGAAGCAGACAACCACCAGTGGAAATGCCCTTTATAGCTCTAGGGGACTATAGGTTACGACTAGGGGGGGTGTCAAGAGGTTCACGGCGCCGTCTCCAGGGACTTTCGTCCTACCCCTCGTGCAACTCATGTACCCTCGGTACGATTCCAGCAACAAGAAACGTGAATCCGCGTGACACGTCAGGGTACTCGCACCCGCGGCGCAAATAGCACGCCTGCCACGCGCCAGCCTACTCGGGTAGTGTGTAGGTGATCGCCAGCTGTGGGCGGTAGGCCGCCACCACCGCCTCGCCCGACTCGAATCGCCGGGTCGTGTGGTTCTACGCCTCTCCGCCAACGATGATCCATCCGTGGCTCGACGATGGATCGGATATCCATCGGTTGACGTCAGCCAGCAGCTGAGGCGTGGATTCCCAGATGATCGACCCGTCGATCCCCAATACCATAGTGGCGCTTGGGGCGTTGACGTAGTCGCCTCCGGGCGTCGTCCACTGGCTGGAGCCGTAGTTGTTGTGGGTCCACGTCGGGTCGCCCGCCGTGGCAGCGGCGCCATATTCCCCACCGCCGCTGTTCGATGTGCCTTCGCCCCACGGCGTCACGACGCGGTTGAGGCTGAACGACACCTCGTTTTGCGACGAGGGCGACGTGCTGAGCCGTATCGAGAGGCGCACGCTCTGCACTTGCGCGCCCGGCGGCAGGCGGTTCTGGATGTCGAAGCGAATCAGCGCCCGGCGGGAGTCACCGAACAGGTTCTTGCCGGCATAGAGATAGGGCCCCTGGGCGTCGGCGTTGGCGGCAACCTCCGAGAACAGGGTTGTGTCGAAGTCCGCCTGAATCAACGCGAGCATGGGCACACGCGTGGGCGTGGGCATGAGCGTTGCCGTTGGAGTGGGCGTGGGGCCGGCAAGCGTGGGCGTCGGCGATGCGGTCGGCGTCGGCGTTGGCGTCGCGATCGCCGTCGGCGTCGTCGCGGGTCGAGGAGTCGGCGTGGGGGTCGCGGCCGACCGCGACGTCGCGGTCGGGGTTGGGGTCGCAAGCGCGATGGTTGGCGTGGCGGTCGGAAGGGGCGTGGGAGTGGGGTCGCGGCCACAGGTGACGAGGCCAGCGCTCAACACGGCCATTGCGGCGATTCCAACCCCGCGGATGGAAAACTTCATCGTCACGCCTCGCTACCCTCGGTGTTACGGCCCTAGGACAGCGACGCGTGTTACCGCAGATGCGACAGCGCCGTCTGCGATCTGGCGCTTCCACCTGAGCGACTCACCGTTCGGCCGAACGGGTGCTGGCGGAGGCGTCTCGGCGGCCGCTAGATCTCCTTGGTGAGCGTCGTGAGGAACTCTTGGTTGTTCTTGGTGCGGCCGAGGCGGTCGATGACGCGCTCGGTGGCCTCGTAGGCGTTGATGGTGTCCGAGGCGATCATCGAGCTCATGCGGCGCAGCAGCCAGACCTGACGCAGCGTGAGGTCGTCGAGCAGCAGCTCCTCGCGGCGCGTGCCGCTGCGCTGGATGTCGATGGCGGGGAAGGTGCGCCGCTCGGCCAGCTTGCGGTCCAGGTGCAGTTCCATGTTGCCGGTGCCCTTGAACTCCTCGTAGATCACGTCATCCATGCGACTGCCGGTGTCGACCAGACATGCGGCGAGGATGGTGAGGCTGCCGGCCTCCTCCGTGTTCCGCGCGGCGCCGAAGAAGCGCTTGGGGGGATAGAGGGCGACCGGGTCGATGCCGCCGGAGAGGGTGCGGCCACTGGTGGGCACCGCGAGGTTGTAGGCGCGGGTGAGGCGGGTGATGCTGTCGAGCAGGATGACGACGTCGCGGCCGCTCTCGACGAGGCGCTTGGCGCGCTCGAGGCACAGCTCGGCGACGCGGCAGTGGTCCTCGACGGGCTCGTCGAACGTGGAGCTGTAGACCTCGCCCAGCACGGAACGCTTGATGTCGGTGACTTCCTCGGGGCGCTCGCCGATCAGCGCGACCATCATGTGGATGTCGCCATAGTTGTGGGAGATGCCGGCGGCGATCTGCTTGAGGAGGGTCGTCTTGCCGGCCTTGGGTGGGGCGACGATGAGCCCACGCTGGCCGCGGCCGATGGGGGCCAGCAGGTCGATCATGCGCGTGGCGAGGTTGTCGCGGGCGGTTTCGAGCTTGATTTGCTTGTTCGGGAAGATGGGCGTGAGGTTCTCGAAGTTCACGCGCCGGCGCGCGGTGTCGGGGTCGACGCCGTTCACCGCCTCGACGCGGGTGAGGCCGAAGTAGCGCTCGTTGTCTTTCGGGGGACGCACTTGGCCGAGGACGAGGTCGCCGGTCCGCAATGCGAAGCGCCGCACCTGCGACTGCGAGACGTAAACGTCGCCTTGCGAGGGGCGTCGGCCGTTGTGCCGCAGGAAGCCATAGCCGTCGGGCATGAGCTCCAACACGCCGCTGGCGAGCAGGAACCCCTCGCGTTCGGCGTAGGAGTTGAGCAAGACGTACAGCAGCTCGTCGCGGCGCGGGTTGTCGCGCAGGACGGGGCTGACGATGCCGAGCTCCGCGATTCTCCGCGCGATCTCTTCGTCCGGCCATCCCTGAATTTCGGCGATGTTCACGGAGCGGGTGCTGACTGCGGATTGCTGGCCTTCGCCAGTGTGCTCAAGTTCCACGGTGTCCACTTTCAGTGAGTTTGAGTTGTTCGGCGGGGAGGGCCGCCGGCATGCCGCGAGGGTGCGCGAAAATTAGATAAATAAGAGCGGTGATGATGGGGAACGCGGGGTTTCGTTCGACCCAGGTCTGCGCCTATGCGGTTCACCAGTTCGCCTAGAAATGCCTGCGGGTGCAGTGCGGACGCTGCGGGGATCTATCGGCGTGGGCGGTGAAACAATCACTGCCATCAACGCGGCGTGGGGGGCACGCCACTCAGCAGTTCATCTGTGATAGTAATTGAACTGGATCGCAGGTTGCAAGCGTTCGGCATGCGCTGGCTCGGCCGCTCAAGCGGGCTGCCTGGCGGGCGCCGCGTCCAGCGGCAGCTGCGTGCCTTCGCGCAGCACGCGGGTGGTGGCGCCGATGAACTCGCGGAACAGCGGGTGCGGCGTCTGCGGTCGCGAGCGGAACTCCGGATGGAACTGCACGCCGACCATGAACGGGTGCTCGACCTGCTCGACGACCTCGACCAGCGCGCCGTCGGGCGAAAGGCCGCTCGCCAACAGCCCCACGCTCTGCAACGGCTCGCGATAGCGGTTGTTGAACTCGAAGCGGTGGCGATGACGCTCGACGATCTCTTCCTGCCCATAGGCGCGCGCCACGATCGAGCCCGCGCGCAATACGCAGGGGTAGTTGCCCAAGCGCATCGTCCCGCCCATGTGCTTCACGCTGCGCTGGTCCTCCATGAGGTCGATCACAGGCGCGCGCGTGGCGGGGTTGAACTCCGTGGAGTTCGCGTCCCCGTGGCCCAGCAGGTGGCGAGCGTGCTCGATCACCATCACCTGCATGCCGAGGCACAGCCCGAGGTAGGGAATGCCGTTCGTGCGCGCGTACTCGACGCTCTGGATCATGCCTTCGATGCCGCGCGAACCGAAGCCGCCGGGCACGACGATGCCGGCCACGTTCGACAGCAGCGCGTGAGGCCCTACCCGCTCGATATCCTCCGATTGCACCCACGAGATCTGCACGTCGCGTTGGTGGTGCAGCCCGGCGTGCCGCAACGCCTCGCGCACCGATATGTAGGCGTCAGGCAGGTCGGCGTACTTGCCGACGACCGCGACGGGCAACGGCTCTTTCGGCGCGACCATCTGGTCCACCATGTCGCGCCACTCCGACAGGTCGCCATCGCGCGCCTGGAGGCGGAGTTCGCGCACGAGCAGGTCGCCGACGCCCTCCCGTTCCAGAATCAGCGGCACCTGGTAGATGTTCGGCACAGTGGTGAGCGAAACGACGGCATCCCTCGGCACGTCGCAGAAGAGCGACACCTTTTCCTTTACGTCGGCGGGGATGTCATGGTCGGCCCGGCAGATGATGGCATCCGGTTGGATGCCCATGGCGCGCAGCTCCTTCACGCTGTGCTGCGTCGGCTTGGTCTTCAGCTCGCCCGTCGAGCCGATATGGGGCAAGAGCGTCACGTGGACGTAAAAGGTGTTGTCGCGTCCGGCCTCGCGGCGCATCTGCCTGATGGCCTCGAGGAACGGCTGGCCCTCGATGTCGCCGACGGTGCCGCCAACTTCGATCAGCATGACCTCCGCGCCGGACTCGCGGCCGAGGCGGAGCATGTATTCCTTGATGGCGTTGGTGACGTGCGGCACGATCTGAATCGTCCCGCCCAAGTAATCGCCTTGGCGCTCGCGGGCGATGACGTTGCTGTAGATTTGGCCGGCCGTGACGTTGGAGATGCGCGTGAGCTCGATGTCGATGAAGCGTTCGTAGTGGCCGAGGTCGAGGTCCGTTTCGCAGCCGTCCTTCGTGACGAACACCTCTCCGTGCTGGTACGGCGACATGGTGCCGGGGTCGACGTTCAAATAGGGGTCCAGCTTCTGCACGGAGACGCTGATGCCGCGGTTCTTTAGTATGCGGCCGATGGATGCGGCGCTGATGCCCTTGCCGATGGAGCTGACCACGCCGCCGGTGACGAAAATGTATTTAGGTGTCATGCACAACACATTGACTCATCCACCTGGGATGATTCCTTGGACTTCGGAAAGGATTACCGCGATGATCGTTGGGGAGGGCTTGCCACCGAGGGCCCGGACCGGCCGGTGCCCCCGTGAACGGGTCGATGGTGTCACGGCCGTCTCTCGACAAGCGCACGCCCGATTCTAGGAACGCCATGAAACCGGTGTCAAGGCGAAAATCGCCGCATGGGCGCTGCCACGGCCTATTCCGTGGTCCCTGACGAGGAATCGTCTTTCCGTGACCGGCGAAGGAACTCTTCCAAGTCCCGCACGGCTTCCTGCGGGTCCGGCATCTCGATCCCGTCGTCGTCGGCTGTCCCGCCGGAGCCAAGGGCGCGGTCCCACTGCGCCTCCAGCCGGCGGACATAATTGGCGACATCGGCCTCGTTCAGCAGCGCCTGGGCGACGCGGCGCTCGAACGACGCTCCCTGGCTACGCAGCGCGCCGGCGTCGATGCGCACGCGCACGATCTGCTCCATCGCCTCGACGAGCCGCAGGCTCACCTTCGGGTTCGGCGCGACTTGCAAGTAGTGCGGCGCGTGGCCCCAGATGCTGACCGATGGGACGTCGGCGCGCCGGAGCGCGTCCATCAACACGCCGGAGATGCCGGTTGGGCCGACGTAGCGGGAGCGCCGCATTTCGACGCCTTTGAGCAGGGCTTGCAGCTCCGGGCTGGTGGCGGTGCCGGTGATGCGCGTCTCCCGGGTGTGCGGCACGGCGTCGAGAAGCGCGCCGACGTGCACCACGCGGCTCGTGCCCAAATCCTTGATCAGATGAACCAGCGACTCCGAGAAGGTGCGCCACTTGAGGCTTGGCTCGATGCCGGTGAACACGACGATATCCTCCGCGTCACCCTCGCTTTTCCAGAAGAAGAACTGATTCGCCGGCCAGGTGATCTTCCGGTTTCCATCCGCGTCGTAGCCTGTCTGTGGGCGCACCTGGGTGAAATCGTAGAACTCTTCGGGGTCGACCTCGGCGAATTTGGTCGCGCCGAACTGCTGCACGACGTACTTCAGCGCATGCGTGGCCGACTCGGCGGCATCCGTCCAGCCGGCGAACGCGAACATGAAAACCGGGTTGCGCACGTCAGGGCGTTCGAAGTGCTTCAGAAATTCCATCCAGTGTCCCTTCCTCCGCCATGGCTGCCATCATCAGTCTACCACCGGAGCCAAGCCAAGACGCCCTGCGCCGGCGATTAATCGCCATCGAGGAGCAGGTTGTCGATGAGCCGCGTCGCGCCCATGCGGACGGCTACCGCCAGCATCGGACGCCCGGCCCCTTCCCAGGGCGCCATCGTGTCGGCGTCGACCAGCGCGACGTAGTCGATCCTGGTGATCTCGCGCACGCCGGCCAAGGCCTGCCCGCAGGCGGCTTCGAGCGCGGCGCGATCACGCTCGCCGGCCACGTACCGCCGGCGCGCGGCCAGCAACCCACGGTGGACGGCCGGGGCCGCCGCACGCTGATCGGGCGATAGATACACATTGCGGCTGCTCATCGCGAGTCCATCGGGCTCGCGGACGGTAGGCCCCACGACGATGTCCACGGGAATGTGCAGATCGCGCACCAGGCGGCGCACCACGGCCACTTGCTGGCCGTCCTTCTGGCCGAAGTAGGCGCGATCGGGCGCCGCCGCCAGCAACAGCTTCGCCACGACCGTCGCCACGCCGGCGAAATGTCCGGGCCGCATGGCGCCCTCGAGCGGCAGCGCCGGGCCGCCGACGGCGATGGTGGTCGCGAATCCAGGCGGGTACATCTCGGCGGCATCCGGGGTGAAGGCGGCGTCGGCGACGGAATCGCGGAGCATGGCAAGGTCGCGGTCGATCGGCCGGGGGTACTGGGCGAGGTCCTCGTCGGCGGCGAACTGGGTCGGGTTCACGAAGATGGACACGACCACCGTGCGGCAGTCGTCGCGGGCGGCGTCGACGAGGCTGATGTGCCCGGCGTGCAGCGCGCCCATGGTGGGCACGAGGCCGATTGGGCGCGGGGCTGCCGCGATGTAGCGCCGCAGAGCGGCCACCGTCTCGATCCGGCGCATCAGTGCCTGCTCCGGTAGTGCCGTTGCAGCCTTTCGAGCACGTCCGGCTCCAATTGGTGGCCGTGATCCAGGGTCGGGAACTGGCGGGCGCGCACCTCGTCGACGTAAGCCGTGAGCGCCGCCCGTATCGTGGCGTTGAGGTCGGCGAAGAGCTTGGCGTGCTTGCGCGGCCGCGCCGTGATGAGGCCCAGCATCTCGTAGAGCACCTGCACCTCGCCGTCGCAGTAGGGCCCGGCGCCGATACCGATGGTCGGAATGCGTAGCTCCCGCGTCACGATGCGCGCCAGCTCGACCGGGATGGTTTCGAGGACGATGCTGAAGGCGCCGGCCTGTTCCAGCTCCTTGGCATCCTCGATCAATCGTGCGGCTTCCTCGTATGAGCGTCCCTGCACGCGGTAGCCGCCGAATTGATTGACGGACTGTGGGGTGAGCCCCAGGTGCCCCATCACGGGAATGCCGGCCTGCGCCAGCCGGTGCACGGTTTCCGCCGTGCGGTGGCCGCCCTCCACCTTCACCGCCTGGGCGCCTCCCTCTTGCAGCAGGCGTCCGGCGTTACGCAGCGCCTCTTCCGGGCTGACCTGGAACGTCATGAACGGCATGTCGGCGACGACCATCGCCTTGGACGATCCGCGCACCACCGCCTTCGTGTGGTGCAAGATGTCATCGAGCGTCACGTGCACGGTCGAATCGTGGCCGAGCACGACGTTTCCAAGGCTGTCCCCGACGAGTAGCAGGGGGATGCCGATTTCGTCGGCGATGCGCGCGGTCGGGTAGTCGTACGCCGTGACCGTGGGAATGCGCTCCCCTTGTTGCTTCATCTCCAGAAATTTCAGCGTCCGGACACGTACCACGTGCGTCCTCCACGGTCGATCTCGCTCGCGGATGGGTTCGAGGCCGTCAACAGGCGCGCGGCGGCGTCCCATCCGCCGTGCGTTTCCGCGTCCCCCGCGCCCCTCCGCGCCAACGCCACCGACCGCGCGCCCACGGCCCGGTAGAGCGATAGCAGGTCCGGGGAGGCATCGCCCAGGGCGCGCAGGTGCAGCTCGATGGTACCCGCGTCTCCACGCGCGGCAGGGCCGGTGAGCGCCGCTTCCGGGCCAAGCGCGCGCGCGTTGTCGACGGTCTGCCGGGCCAACAGGCACAACGCCGATGTCCCGGCCTTCGGGTCCAGCCCCGCCGCTTGCCATAGGGCCGCCGCGTCCGCGAGCAACGTCGCCACGTAGCCGCAGGAGAGCACCGCGGCGGCGTGATAGAGGGCGCGCCCTTCCGGCGGCACCTCGATCGGGCTGCCGCCGACGTCGCGCGCCATGGCGTGGAGCGCATCGCGGAGCGCACCGTCGCCCTCGACGCCGAACGTCACGCCGTTCAAGAACGTGGCGTCACGCGCGAACGTCTGCACCGGGTGGAGCGAGCCCACGTCGGCGCCCTGGGCGGCCGCCGCCGCGAGGGGAGCCAGAGTTAGGGCGCCGGAGCAATGCACGGCCGCCACGCCGGCCCGCCACCGCAGCGCGGAGGCGACCGGCCCAATCGCGTCGTCCGGCGTGGTGATGAACACGAGGTCGCTCTGGTCGACGACGTGCCGCGGCGCGGTCGCGCGGGCTTCGCGAAGTGCGCTCGCCATGCGCTCCGCCGATACCGGTGACTTGCTCGCCACGGCGACGACGCGGTAGCCGGCCGCCTCCAGCGCGGCCGCCAGTGCCCGCGCCACGCGCCCGGCGCCGATGAATCCCACGCGTGGCCGGTCCTTAGCCATCGTGGTCCACCTCGCCCATCGAGGGAATGCCGTGGAGCCCGGTGGCGTGACGCACCGCGTGCACGATGGCCCGCGCGGTGGCGGTGGGCGCCAGCGCGCATAGGCGCGGAAACTCGTCCGGCGCGTCCACCTTCCCGGTCGCCAGGGCGAACACGGTGTCGCCGTCGTGTACGGTGTGGCATGGGCGGATCGCCAACGCGAGGCCGTCGTGGGCGACCATCGCGAGGCGGTTCGCCTGCGCCTTGCTGAGACGAACGTTCGTCGCGACCACCGCGAGCGTCGTATTGCCGAGCGCGGCGGGGGGCTCCGCGACGGGCGCGACGCCATGGCGGCCATAGACGGGCGAAGCGTAGACTTCCACGCTGTCTCGTGGCCTTCCATCCTGTCCGCGCGGGCCCGCGAGCAGTCGACCCGAGGCGGGCTCCACCACGCCGCCTATCGCATTGACGACGGCCAGCGCGGCGATGACGACGCCTTCGCCGAGGTCGATGCTGGCAGAGCCGACGCCGCCCTTCATGGCGCGGCTCCGGCCGAGCGCCTTGCCCACGGTGGCGCCGGTGCCCGCGCCCACGGTGCCTTGCGGGGTGGCGGCGGCGCTCGCGGCGCTCGCGGCGGCATAGCCTTCCGCCTCGCCGGGCCTGACGGTGCTGCTGCCGATGCCAAGGTCGAAGACGATGGCGCCGGGCACGATGGGAACGACGAACGGGCCAACGCGATGCCCGACGCCCCGCTCCTCCAAGTATCGCATGACCCCGGTTGCCGCGGCCAAGCCGAAGGCGCTGCCGCCGGACAGGAGCAGGCCGTGGACGCCCAGCACCATGTTCTCCGCGCGGAGCAGATCGGTTTCACGCGTGCCAGGAGCGGCACCGCGCACGTCGACCCCGCCGGTGGCGCTATCGCGGCAAAGCACGACAGTGCAGCCGGTGGCGCTCGCCAGGTCCGTGTAGTGTCCGACCTCCAGGCCACTCACATCCGTAAGCGTTCCGTTCATCGTCCTCCCACGCCGTTAAGCGAAAAATCCCGGGCACCCCCGGGACACGCGACGCGAAGAGCCTTGCGAGCTATCGCCTCTTCGAGCGCCGTCTCGGTCCTCTTGGGTTCCCAGCGGCTTCGTGCTATGCGGTTGTACGGCCCGTGGCTCATCTCCTAGCGGTAGACGGCAGGCTAAGGATACGGCCCGGCGGCGGGGCGGTCAACCGCGCGCAAACGGCGAGGCCCCGGTTTCCCGAGGCCTCGTTCGACGTCTTACGGAGCGTGCGCCCTATATCTGGCCGGAGCGTTGGAAGATCTTGCCCTCGGTCGCGATGGTCGGCGCGACGACGAGCTCGGCCTTCTGGTGGAATTCCTCGATCGTCGTAGCGCCCACCATGCTCATGCTGACCTTCAGCGCGCCGACCAGGTTGTGCGTGCCGTCGGTACGGTGGCTGGGGCCGAACAGCAATTGTTCGAGGGACGTGTTCACGCCGACGTTGATGCGCGTGCCGCGTGGCAGGGCGGGGTGCGGGCTCGCCATGCCCCAGTTGAAGCCACGGCCGGGCGCTTCCTTGGTCTGCGCGAAGGGCGTGCCGATCATCACGCCGTCGGCGCCGGCCGCGATGGCCTTGCACAGGTCGCCACCCGTGCGAATGCCGCCGTCCGTGATGATGACCACCCGCTTGCCGGTGCGCGCGTAGAATTCGTCGCGTGCCGCCGCGGAGTCCATCGTCGCGGTCACCTGCGGAACGCCGACACCCGTCACGTCGCGCGTCGTGCACGCGGCGCCGGGGCCGACGCCGATCAGGAGTCCATCGATGCCCTGTTCCATGAGCTCCAATGCCGCGCTTGTCGTCACGCTGTTGCCGACGAGAACGGGAATGCGGATCTGCGCCTTCAGCTCGGACAGGTTGAGGCCGCGGAAGGAGTTGGAGATGTGCCTGGCGGTGGTGACGGTCGACTGCACGACGAGGATGTCGGCGCCGGCCTCGACCGCGATGGGCGCCAGCTTCTTCGTCACCGCGGGGGTCATCGAGACCGCCGCCACGGCGCCGGTCGCCTTGATCTCGCGCACGCGCCGCGCAACGAGGCTTTCCTTGATCGGCTCGGTGTAGAGCCGCTGAAAGACTTCCGTTACTTTTTCCTTGGGCGCGGAGGTGATCTGGTCGAACACCGGGGTGGTGTCCTCGTAACGCGTCCAAATCCCCTCGAGGTTCATCACGGACAGGCCGCCGGCCTTGCCCATGAGGCCAGCGAACGAGGGGCTGGCGACAGCGTCCATGGCCGACGCGACGATCGGGATGGAGAAGCGGAAGGGGCCGATCTGCAGGTCGGTGGTGGAGAGCTCCGGGTTGGTCGTGACGTCGCCCGGGACGATCGCGACCTCTTCGAATCCGTAGGTCCTGCGGAGTTCACGAACCTGGACTCGCGGAAGCACCATTTCGTCAGCTCCTTCCCCCTTATTAATCCGGCAAGGCACCGAGGGGTATTTGGCTGACAGTAGCACCATGTATGAGAGCGTGTCAACGCTTTGCGTAATATTTCACAAGTGACGATTGCCCCTGCGCGCCCTCGTAAGACGACCCCGGTTGACCTCGTCTTACGAGGAATCCGTAATTGCACGGGCGGCCGGCGGCTGGCCCTGGCAACGGTGACCTACAACGGGCGCGGAGCGGCTTGACGCGCTCTTCCGCGCGATGCTACATTCGCCACTAGCACTCATTCGACCTGACTGCTAAAGGAGTGGCGCATGGATGCAGCCAAGCCGCCGCTGAACTCTCGGCGTCAGGCCATTCTCGAGATCCTCGTCACCGACTACATCCGCACCGCGATGCCCGTCGCATCGCAGCAGATCGCGGCGCGCGGCGACCTGAGTGTCTCGCCGGCGACCATCCGCAACGACATGGCCGAGCTGGAGGAGCTGGGCTTCATCTCGCGGCCGCACACGTCGGCCGGCGGCGTGCCGGCGGACCTGGCCTACCGCTTCCACGTCGAGAGGAGCGGCGGCACGGCCCGCGCTCCCCGCGAGTTCGAGTTGCTGGTCCGCCGCTCCATCAACGTCGAGGACGCCGACTTCGACAGCTGGGCACGTGCCGCCGCGAACGTCCTCGCGCGGACGATCCAGAACGGCGCCATCGCGACGGCGCCGCGCGTGTTCCAAACGCGCTTGAAGCAGCTGCAACTGGTGTCGCTCGGCGAGTTCCACGCGCTGCTGGTGCTGGTGATGCAAGAGGCGCGCGTGCGGCAGCATTTGATCCAGTTCCCCACGCACGTCATACAGGACCAGCTGACGGCGCTCGCCCTGAAGCTGAACACCACGATGTCGGGCAAGACGCCGCAGGAGATCCGCGCCACCTGGGACTCGCAGGAGCACGACGCGCTCAGCGACCTGGTCATCGCGGAGGCCGTGCAGCTGATGGTCCAAGAGGAGCAGGACGAGCCGCAGCGGTCGTACGTCGATGGCCTCCGCCACATCCTCGGCCAGCCGGAGTTCGCGAGCGGCCTGCGCGCCCGCGAGGCGGCCGAGGTGCTGGAGGATACCCGCGTGCTGCGCCCCGTGCTCAACGAGGGTCAAGAGCCCGGCCAAGTGCGCGTGATCATCGGCGAGGAGCACGCCGACCAGCAGCTGCGGCCCTATAGCATCGTGCTGGCGCAATACGGCGTGCCGGGCGAGGCGACGGGCGTGCTGTGCGCCATCGGTCCGACGCGCATGGACTATAGTCGCAGCATCGCCACCGTGCGTTACCTCGCCGACTTTCTGACGCGGCTCACCGCGGCGCTGGAACAGAAAGAGCCGAAGTAGCATCCTTGCGCGGCTTCGCGCCCGCCACCGGTGTGGTAGCCTAATCCAAGTGCCGCCCGGCGGCCGAACGCATCATGACCACCAAACGCGACTATTACGTCATCCTAGAGGTGCCGCGGAGCGCCTCCGAAGAGGAAATTCGGAAGGCGTTCCGCAAGAAGGCCCTCGAATACCATCCGGACCGGAACAAAGCGACCGATGCCGCCGAGCGGTTCAAGGAGGTCAACGAGGCCTACCAGGTGCTCACCGACCCGGAGCGGCGCTCGCAGTACGACCGCTTCGGCCACGCGGCCACGCGCGGCGCGCCGGGAGGCCGCCCGCAGGGGTTCGAGGATGCCGACCTGTTTGGCGGTTTCGGCGACATTTTCGATGCCTTCTTCGGCAACGGCTTCGGCGGCGCGGCACGCGGCCGCCCGCGCCAGGGCCGCGACCTCGAGACGGCTCTGCACATCGAGTTCGAGGAGGCCGTCTTCGGCGCCAAGAAGGAGATCGAGATACAGCGCACCGACCGCTGCTCGCGGTGCAAGGGCATGCGGGCCGAGCCGGGCAGCCCGCCGCAGGCCTGCGTCAACTGCCACGGCAGCGGCCGAGTCCGCAGGGCGCAGCGCAGCGTCTTCGGACAGTTCGTGACCGAGGCGCCGTGCAACGTGTGCGGCGGCACCGGGCAGACCATCCCTGTCGCGTGCGCCCAGTGCAAGGGCGCCGGTCGCGAGCGCGTCAAGAAGAAACTATCGTTCAACGTGCCGGCCGGCATCGAGGACGGCATGCAGCTGAACCTCCAAGGCGAGGGCGACGCGGGCGACGCCGGCGCGCCTCCCGGCGATTTGCAAATCACGGTGCGCGTGGCGCCGCATCCGGTGTTCCACCGTCAGAACGACGACATCGTGTATCTGCTGGACATCAGCTTTCCACATGCCGCGCTGGGCACGGAAGTCGAAGTGCCGACGCTGCGCGGCAAGGAGAAACTGAAAGTCCCGCCCGGCACGCAGACGGGCGCGGTGTTCTACCTGAAAGGTCAGGGCGTGCCCCACCTCAACAGGCCAACGACACGCGGCGACGAGATCGTGACCGTGCGCGTCGCCACGCCGGAGAAGCTGACGAAGCGCCAGCGCGAGCTGCTGGAGGAGCTGCAACGCACCATCGGCGAGGAGTCGGCCGACAAGGGGCGCGGTTGGTTCGGCAAGAACTAGCCACCGAGATGACACGTGCCTAAACGCCCTTGGATCGAACTGAGCATCCGCCTACCGTTCGAGTTCGTCGAGCCCGCCGCCGAGCTTTTCAGGCGCTACGGCAAGGGGGGCGTCGCCATCGAGGAGGCCGGCGGCTACAACCCCGACGAGGGCGAGGGGCCTCCCTCGCGCCAGAGCGCCATCGTCCGCACCTACATGCCGCAGACCGCCGCATTCCGGGTCAACCGCGAGATGGTGCACATCGGCATCCAGCTCATCGGCCACATCACCGACCTGCCGCCGATGGAGGAGCGGGAGATACGCGAGGAGGAGTGGGAGGCGGCGTGGAAGGCGCATTTCACGCCCCTTCGCATCGGCGAGCGCCTGCTGGTGCAGCCCCCGTGGCACCGAGACAGCGTGACGCCGGACGACGTGGTCGTCGAGATCGACCCGGGAATGGCATTCGGCACGGGCCACCACCCGACCACCTATCGCGTGTTGCACACGCTGCAACTCGTGCTGCCGCGCCACCCGCGGGCGCGGGTCGTCGACGTCGGCGCGGGCTCCGGCATTCTGAGCATTGCCGCCGTCAAGCTCGGCGCGCGCTCCGTGACGGGCATCGAAATCGACAAGGTCGCGGCGAAGGCCGGGCGCGGCAACATCCGCGCTAACCGCGTGGGGCGACGCGCTCGGCTGCTCACGGGCACGCTGCCCAACCCCGACATCCCACCCGGGGAAGCGGACCTCGTGCTCGCGAACATCAACTCGGTCGTCCTCGTGAAGATGGCCGTGGAGCTGCGTCGCCTGTTGAAGCCGGGCGGCGAGATCATCGCATCCGGCGTCCTGCAAGAACGGCGGCAGTCCGTCGTCGATGCGTTCGGCGAGGCAGGTCTTGGGATACGCCAGGAATTCCACGACGACGATTGGGTGACGCTGCTCGCCAGCGCGGGCCCGGAACCGGCCTAGGCGTGCTCCGGCTTTGGCGCGCGCCCCATCAGCTCCGCGATGGCGTCCCGCACGCCGAGGCCCTCGAATAGCACGCGCCGCGTCGTCTCGGTGATGGGCATTTCGACCCCAAGGGCCTTCGCCAGGTCCAGCGCCGCCGGCGTCGTCGAAACGCCCTCGGCCACCTCGCCGCCAAGCTCGTTCAGCGCCTGTTGGAGCGTGAGCCCCCGCGCGAGCGCCGCGCCGACGCGATGGTTACGGCTCAACGCGCTGTAGCAGGTCGCGATGAGATCGCCAAGGCCGGCGAGGCCGGCGAACGTCAGCGGGTGGGCGCCGGCGGCGACGCCGAGGCGGGTGATTTCCGCCAGCCCGCGGCCAACGAAGCCGGCCTTGGCGTTGTCTCCCAGGCGCAGGCCGTCGCAGATGCCCGCGCCGATGGAGATGATGTTCTTCAGCGCGCCGCCCAGCTCCGTGCCGACCACATCGCTGTTGGTGTAAACGCGCAACGTGTTGGAGTTGATGAGCGCCTGCGCGCGGAGAGCGGCGGAGTCGTCCGCCGAGGCGACGACGGTCGACGCGGGCAACCCCAACACGATCTCGTGCGCGAGGTTGGGTCCCGACAGCGCGCAGATCGGATTGGCGCCGCCCAGCTCCTCGCGCAGCACCACGCTCATGCGCTTCGCGGTGGCCTGCTCGAGGCCCTTGCACGCGGATATCACCACGGCGCCGCGCGGAATGCGCGGCGCCAGCTCCCGCGCGTTGCGCCGCAGCGTTTGGCTGGGCACCGCGAAGACGACCATCGCCGCGTCGGCCAATGTCGTGGCATCGGCTGTGACGCGCATCGATGGCGGGAAGCGCTGGCCCGGCAGCCGCGCCCCATGCTCGCGCGAAGCCTCGAGGCGAGCAGCCTCCGCCGGCGAGCGCGCGAGCAGCAGCACCGGCAGGCCGCGGCGGGCCAACGTCAGCGCGAGGGTCGTCCCCCATGTCGTCGTGCCGACGATGGCCGTCGACGCGCCCAAGGCGTTCATGGAGCGCCGCCGTGGGGCGATGTCGAGCCATGCAGCGAGGCGTCGCGGTGCCGCATGCCGGGCCTACCGCCGGTCCGCGACTGCATCTTGCATGCGGGCGATGATGTCGCCAGTCGGCACGATCTTGAGGTCTTCGCCGCTCCGGAGCCGCACCGCGGCTCCGTTGGCTTCTGCTTCCTTGTCGCCGACCACCAGCATGTACGGCACCTTTTGCAGCTGAGCGTCGCGGATCTTGGCGTTCATGCGCTCGTTGCGGTCGTCCACCTGAACGCGGAAGCCGGCGGCCGTCAGCGTGCTCCGCAGCTCTTGCGCGTAGGCGACGTGGCGGTCGGCGATGGGGATGACCGTCGCCTGCACCGGCGCGAGCCACAGCGGGAACGCACCGCCATAGTGCTCGATCAGCACCCCGAAGAAACGTTCAAGAGACCCGAATAATGCGCGGTGCACCATGAATGGCTGATGCTCCACGCCGTCTTGACCGGCATACGTCAGGCCGAACCGAGCCGGTAGGTTGAAGTCGAACTGGACGGTGGTGCACTGCCAAGCCCGACCGATCGCGTCCTTCACTTTGATGTCGAGCTTCGGGCCGTAGAAGGCGCCGCCGCCCTCGTCCACGGAATAGGCGATGTTCTTGCGCTCCAGCGCGCGCCGCAGCGAATCGGTCGCGTGCCGCCAGTCCTCGTCGCGGCCGACGGCCTTCTCCGGTTTGGTGCTGAGGTATACGTCGTAGTCGGTGAAGCCGAAGGCGCCGAGCAAGGAGAACGCGAAGTCGAGCACGCCGATCACCTCGTCCTCTACCTGCTCGGGGCGGCAGAAGATGTGGGCATCGTCCTGCGTGAAGCCGCGCACGCGCATGAGCCCGTGCAGCACGCCGCTGCGCTCGTAGCGGTACACCGTGCCCATCTCCGTCAGCCGCATCGGCAGTTCGCGGTACGAGCGCTTGGCCGACTTGTAGACCTGGATGTGGAACGGGCAGTTCATGGGCTTCGCGAAATACTCTTGGTCGTCGACCTCCATCGCGTCATACATGTTCTCGCGGTAGAAGCCCAGGTGCCCGCTCGTCTCCCACAGCGCGCCGCGTCCGATGTGCGGCGAATACACGAGCTCGTAACCCCGGCGCAGGTGCTCGGAGCGCCAGTGTTCCTCCATGATGGAGCGGATGCGCGCCCCCTTCGGATGCCAGATGATGAGGCCCGGCCCCACCTGGTCCGAGATCGAGAAGAGGTCGAGGTCCCGTCCCAGCTTGCGGTGGTCGCGCCGGTTCGCCTCCTCTAGTCGGCGCAGGTAGGCGTCCAGCGCCTCGCGCGATTCCCACGCGGTGCCGTAGATGCGCTGGAGCATGGGGTTGCGCTCGTCGCCGCGCCAGTAGGCGCCCGCGACGCTCATCAGCTTGAGGGCCGGCACCTGGCCGGTGGATTCTACGTGAGGGCCGCGGCACAGGTCGACGAAGCCGCCGTGCCGGTACACTGTGATGGGCGCGCCCTCCGGAATCGCGTCGATGATCTCCAGCTTGAACGGCTGGTCGGCGAAGCGGCGCTTCGCCTCGTCCCGGCTGACCTCGACCAACTCGAACTCATGGTTGGCCTCGATCTCCCGCTTCATCGCCTCTTCGATCTTGGCGAGGTCTTCCGGCGTGAAGGGCTTGTCCGCCATGAAATCATAGTAAAAGCCATCCTCGGTCGCCGGCCCGATGGCGAATTTGGTGCCGGGATAGAGCCTCGTCACCGCGTCCGCCATGATGTGCGCGGCCGAGTGCCGCAAACGGCGGCGCCGGTCTTCCAGCCGCGCCTCGGCTTCGCTCTTCTCTTTTACTGGCATGGCCCATCCTCATTCATGCGCCCCCGCGCGTGGCGGCGGGCGCTGTCCGGCTTCGTTATCCGTCGCATCATAGCGGTGGTGCCCCGCGCCGCAAAGGTCGCCGGCCTGGGGGCCATCGCGTTGGGCAAAGAAAAGGGGCGCCAGGGCGCCCCTCCCCGCGATCGTCGCTCCGCGCGCCCTAGCCGGTAACGGCCACGGCCGCCATGACACACGCCCCGGCAGCCGTGGCCTGCGTAATCGGCGGCGTCGTGGTGGCGGTGCAGTGGCCGTCGCGCATCGGTCTCCTCGCGTTTGACCCCATCAGCATATCGTCCGACAATCCTGTCTGTCCATCGCCTCCCGGACGTGAGGAGCATGCGCGAGCGTTACGACTACATCGTCATCGGCAGCGGCATCGCGGGGCTGTTCGCGGCGCTCGCCGCCCAGGAGCACGGCTCCGTGCTGCTCATCACTAAGGGCAGCATTGAGGACTGCAACACCCTGTTCGCGCAAGGAGGCATCGCCGCCGCCGTCGGGCGCGACGACACAGCCGATCTGCACCTGCGCGACACGCTGGCGGCGGGCGCCGGCCTCGTCGACGCCGACGCGGCGAGGGTGCTCACCACGGAGGGCCCGCAGCGTGTCGCCGAGCTGATCAAGATGGGCGTCGCGTTCGACGCCGTCCACGGCGAGGTGGCGCTGGCCCGCGAGGGCGCCCACAGCCGCGCGCGGGTGCTGCACGCGGGCGGAGACGCGACCGGCGCGCACATCGAAACCACGCTGGCGAGCGCCGCGCGAGACTCGCGGGTGCGGGTGCTGGAGTACGCGCTGGCGATGTCGATCCGCACCGACCCCCGCACCGGCGCGGCCGAGGGCGTCGACGTGCTCGACATCCGCATTGGTTTCACGGTCCATGTCGCCGCCCGGCACATCATCCTCGCCACGGGTGGAGCGGGTCAGCTCTTCCGGTCAACCACGAACCCCGAGGTGGCGACCGGCGACGGCGTCGCGCTGGCGTTCCGCGCCGGCGCACGGTTGATGGACATGGAGTTCTACCAGTTCCATCCCACGGCGTTGGTGGTGCCCGGCGCGCCGCGCTTCCTCATCTCCGAGGCGGTGCGCGGCGAGGGCGGCATCCTGCGGAACGGCAATGGCGAGGCCTTCATGGCGCGCTACCACGAGCTGAGGGACTTGGCCCCACGCGACATCGTGGCACGCGCCATCGTGAGCGAAATGCGCGCGGCGAACACCGATCACGTATACCTGGATGTGACGCACCTGCCGGTGGAGGTGGTCACGACCCGCTTCCCGACGATCTCTCACACCTGCCGGCAGTACAGCATCGACATCACGAGGCAGTCGATTCCCGTCGCGCCCGCCGCGCACTATATGATGGGCGGCGTGCGGACGAACCTTTGGGGCGAAACGTCGGTGCCGAACCTGTACGCGGCGGGCGAGGTTACCTGTACCGGCGTGCACGGCGCCAACCGGCTCGCCAGCAACTCGCTGCTGGAAACCATCGTCTTCGCGCGGCGCGTCATCCAGCGCACGCTTGGCGAGGGCGGCGAGGCCGGGGGCCGGGGGCGCGCGGAGGAAATCGTCCGCGTGACGCACCGCGACGGCGCGGCGGCGGAGCGCCCGGACCGTGAGGCGTTGCAGTCGCTGATGTGGAACAACGTCGGCATCCTGCGCGACGAGCAACGCCTGACGAGCGCCGCCGACCGGCTGAGCGCGTGGGCGCTGGTGCCGCCGCACGCCAACGACCGCGCGAGCCACGAGGTCGCGAACATGTCGCTGGTTGGCTGGCTCATGGCGGAGGCGGCATTGCGCCGCACGGAGAGCCGTGGCGCGCATTACCGCACCGACCACCCGGAAACGCGCCCCGAGTGGGAGAGGCACCTCGTGCTGGTGCGGGGCTAGCCATGCCGGGCGTCGCCGCGCTGCTGCTGGCCGCCGGGGAATCGTCGCGCATGGGCGAGCCGAAGGCGCTCCTGCCCTGGCTGGGCGGCCGCGCGTTGCTCGCGTGGGGCGTGGAGTCGCTGCGGGAGGCCGGTTACTCGCCCATCGTGGTCGTGCTCGGCCACGCCGCCGAGCGCCTCCGCGCGGAAGTGCCGAGCCATCCGGGCGTCTCGATCGTCGTCAACGACGGCCATGCCGGGGGCCGCTCGACCTCCATCGTGGCCGGGGTGCGCGCCGTCCCCGCCGACGCCGACGCGGTACTCGTCGCCAGCATCGATCAACCCCGCTCCGTGACGCTCTTACGCGACTTGAGAGTTGCGTGGGAGGCTTCGCGGCCACTCATCGCGGTGCCGGCGCTGGATGGTAGGCCCGGGCATCCGCCGCTGTTCAGCGCGGTCTTACGCGATGAGCTACTGAACGTGAGCGAAGCGTCCGAGGGTTTGCGCGCGGTCGTGTCGCGGCACCGGGCGGAGCGGCTGCTCGTGCCGTCGGACGATCCGCTGGCGCTGGCGAACCTCAACACGCGCGCCGATTACGAGGCGGCGCTACGGCTCGCATCGGGAGGTGTCTAGTCCCCTACCCGGCGCCCACCACGTCCTCGGCCACCAGCTCGGCGACCTGCTGGTCGGTCAAGCGCAGCACCTCGCGCAGCACCTCGGCGGTATGCTCGCCGAGTTGCGGCGCCACGAAGCGCGGTCCGCTGGGCGTGCGTGACATTTTGATCGGGTTGCCGGTCGACTTCCATGTCCCGAAAACCGGGTGCGGCAGGTCGACGAACATCTCGCGGTGACGCATCTGGGGGTCGCTCGCCACCTCGGCGATGTTCTGCACCGGCCCCACCGGCAGCCCCATGTCGCCGAGTATCTCCACCCACTCGGCGTTCGTCTTCCGGAGGAACGCCTCGTTGAGGTGCGGGATCAGCTCGTCGTAGCGTTGCGTGCGCTTCCAGCCGGTGTCGTAGCGCTCGTCGTCGATCCATTCGGGATGATCGAGGGCGGCACAGAGCAGCGGCCATTGATCGGTGCCGCCGCCCATGATGGCGACGACGACGTGTCCGTCCTTCGTCTTGAACGCCTGGAACGGCGTGGAGCTGGGGTGCCGCGAACCGAGGCGCCGGGGGACCTCGCCCAACGTGAAGTAGCGCGAGAAGGCGTTTTCCATGATCGCCACCTGGCAGTCCATCATGCCGATGTCGATGTATTGGCCCTTGCCGGAGCGTTCTCGCTCCAACAGCGCGGCCAGCACGGCATTGCCGGTGAACAGCGCGGCGGTGATGTCGCCGATGCTGGTGCCGACGCGCACCGGCTCGCCGCCGGGCTCGCCCGTGATGCTCATGAGGCCGCCCATGCCCTGCACGATGACGTCGAGCGCGGGCCGCGCCGCGTAGGGCCCTGTTTGCCCGAAGCCGGAGATGCTCGCCATGACGAGCCGCGGGTTCACCTGGCTCAACACGTCGTAGGTCAGGTTGAATTTTCGCATCGTGCCGGGACGGTAGTTCTCCAGCAGCACGTCGAAGTGGGGCACCATGCGCAGGAACAGATCGCGGCCCTTGGGCGAATTGAGGTCGATGGCGACGCCGCGCTTGTTGCGGTTGATGGACATGAAGTAGGAACTGAAGCGGTTCTCCTTGTCCATGAACGGCCCGTTGCCGCGCGCCGGGTCGCCGTTGTCCGGCTCCTCGACCTTCACCACGTCAGCGCCCAGGTCGGCGAGCACCATGCTGCAGAACGGGCCCGATAGGATGCGGGTGAGGTCGAGAACGCGGATACCGTCAAGTGGGCCGGGCATGTGCGACACCTCCAGCGAGACATGGGCCGATTGTAGCGGTACGTGGCCACCACGGCACGTCGCCGATGCCGTGTCGCGACACGAGGCGCCTTGGCGGCACGTCCGGCGCGCCGTCCATCGCACGGACGCGATTGCCGGTGGGTGGCCGCCTCCGTATGATGCGGTCAACGTGCGACGGAGGGCTATCGTGGACCTAGGACTCGCCGGCAAGGTCGCCATCGTCGGTGGCGCGAGCAAGGGCATCGGCTTCGCGGCCGCGCACGCGCTCGCGGCCGAGGGCGCGCGGGTCGCCATCGTCGCGCGCAACGCCGCCGAGGTCGCCGACGCCATCAAGCGGATAGGCAACGCCACCGAGCCGGGCCGCGTGCTCGGCGTGGCCGCCGACCTCGGGACCGGCGCCGGCGCTGAGTCCGCGTTCGCGGAAGCCTCGCGACGCTGGGGGGCGGTCGACATCGTCGTGAACAACCTCGGCGGACCGCCGCCCGGCCAGCCGTCGGCGATCACCGACGAACAGTGGCTGGCGGCGTTCAACCTCAACTTCTTCAGCGCCGTGCGGCTCAACCGCCTCGCGCTGCCGGGCATGCGCCAGCGCAAGTTCGGCCGCATCGTCACCGTGCTCTCGCTCGCGATCAAGCAGCCGGAGGACAACCTCGCCACGTCGACCGTCGCGCGCACGGCCGCCGCCGCCTACGCCAAGGTGCTCTCGACCGAGGTCGCGGCGGAGGGCATCACGGTCAACAACGTGCTGCCCGGCTCCATCGCGACGGGGAGGTTGCAGGCGGTCGCCGAGATGCAGGCCCGGTTCCACAACCGCGACGTGAGCACGGCGATGCAGCAGCGGCTGGAGCTGATCCCCGCGCGCCGCTTCGGCGAGCCGGAGGAGGTCGGCGGCCTCATCGCGTACCTCGCGTCGACGCGGGCGGGGTTCATCACGGGCCTCAGCATCCCCGTGGACGGCGGCCAGCTGCGGTCGATGTTCTAACGAACGGAGGTCCGGCATGGCGACTCCCTTGCGGCAGGCGCAAGAGTTCCTCGTGGCGAGCGACGCGATGGACGCCTGGCTGGTGTACGACTACCAGGGCATGAACCCCGCCTTCGCCGACCTCGTCGGCGCGACGGGCTTCCTCACGCGCCCCGTGTTCCTGCTCGTCCCGCCCGCCGGGCGGCCGGTGCTGCTGCACGCGGGCGTCGATGGCGGGCGCATCGACGTGCCGGAAGTCGATGCGCGGCGCTACGTCGGCCTCGACGATTGCCACCGCCAATTGCGGGCGCTGCTGCGACCGTACCGGCGCCTGGCGATGGAATATTCGCCGATGCGCCGCTTGCCCCGCGCCTCGCGCGTCGACGCCGGCACGGTCGAGCTCGTGCGCTCGTTCGGCATCGAGGTGGTCTCCTCGGCGGAGCTGCTGCAATACGCGACGCAGCGTTGGACGGCGGCGGGATTGGCGTCGCACCGGCGCGCCGCGGAGGCCATCCACCGCATCGTCATCGAGGCCTTCGGTCGCATCGGCGAGCGGTTGGCGAGCGGCGTGACCGAGCACGACATCGCGGAGTTCATTCGCTCGCGCTTCGGCGAGGAGGGGCTGTGGACGGACCACGGCCCGGTGGTCGCGGCGAACGGCCACGCGTCAGAGCCGCACTTCGAGCCGTCGCCGGAGCACGGCGCCCGCTTCGAGCGCGGCGATTGGGTGCTCATCGACCTCTGGGCGCGCGACCCCGGCCCGGACGGCATCTTCGCCGATATCACTTGGGTCGGCTATGTGGGCGACAAGGTGCCCGCGGCGCACCAGCGCATCTTCGACCTCGTGGCCGGCGCGCGCGACATCGCCGCCGAATTCCTGCGCGAGCGCATCGCCAGCGGGCGCAACGCCCAGGGGTGGGAGGTCGACAAGGTGGCGCGCGACCACATCGCGCGGTCGGGCCACGGCGACCGGTTCTTTCACCGCCTGGGGCACAGTCTCGGCAGGCAGGTGCACGCGGGCGGCGTGAACCTCGACAGCACCGAGACGCACGACGAGCGCACGTTCTTGCACGGGCTGGGCTTCACCATTGAGCCGGGCGTCTACCTGCCCGAGTTCGGGGTACGCTCCGAGATCGACCTACATATCGGCCCGGCAGGCCTCGAGATCACGACGCCGGTGCAGCGCGAGGTGGTGCGGATTGCCGGCTAGCGACCATGACGCGCCGCGGACCTGCCGGGGTTCACCCGTGAGCAGGCGATGTCGCGCCCTAATGTGACCCTCACCCGAGAAGAAGGCGGCCGGTATCGCGTGGCCGTGCCGCCCCCGCCTGGTTGCCAGGCGTGGAACGAAACGCATGAGGAGGCAATGGTCGTGGCGAACAGGCCATTGACCGCTACCCCGACGATCTCCGCGCGCATGACGAGCCGGTCCCGCCCGAGGACACGATTGTCGTCGCGGCCGGCTGAAGGCGCCGCGATGGACGGCACCTCGCGCGCCGTTGCCTAGTCGCCCTTCATAAGCGCGTCGCCGACCTCGTTGATCGCGACCGACTCGATGGCGATCTCCGGGGCGTGGACGATCTCGTCGGCGTTCCAAACCACCGTCGGCTTCTTCTCGCGCCCAATGCCGATGATGCCGTTCAATATGCGGTGCGTGTTGTCGTTCAGGCGCACCGCGTTGGGCTGCAGCGGCTTGCCGAGGCGGCCGTCTTTGATGAGGTAGGAATCGCCGATGACGGTGCAGGTGAAGTCACCCTGCGTGATGCCGTTGATGGGGTACGTGTACCAGATGCGGCCGATGTAGATGCCGTCGCCGACGCGGCGCAACAGCTCGTCGGTCGGCACCTCCTCCGTTCCTTCCACCATCACGTTCGTCGCGGCGATGCCCGGTGGCTGCGTGAAGTGCCGTCCGCCGCCCATGCCGAAGCGGAAGCCGTTGCGCGGCGCGATGGCCGCCACGTAAAGGTTGGGATCGACTCCCAGCTTCCTCGCGCCCTCGGGATCGTGCAGCGCGCGCTGGTGCTCGTACCAGTTGGCGAGCAGCCCCACCAGGCGGCCATGCCGGATGAGGTCGGTGCGACCTGTGGGCAGGCCTTCGTCGGTGACCCCCTTGCTCGCCGCGAGGCCGCGCAGCGCGCCGTGGTCGTACATGCTGAGCGTGCGCGACGCGATCTGCTTGCCAAGCTTGCCCTGGAACGGCGAGGCCCATGCGTGGAACAGCCCCAGGCTGAGCCCCGGCAGCACGAGGTTGTTCAGGATGTCGGTCACCGGTTGCGGCCCCAGCACCACCCGGTATTCACCCTCCGGTATCCGCACTCCATCGGCGGCGCGAATCGCGTTGCGGGCGGCATCGTCGCCGGGGCCGTCGCCGAAGCCCGCAAGCGTGCCGCCCACGTGCCAGCCGGTGCCCTTGGTGTTGCGCCGCTCGACCATCGACGTGGCGACGGACGAGATGAGGGCCGTCTCGTCGCCGATCACGGCGCCCTCGACGGTGTTGCCCACCGCAACGCGCTCTTGAATCACCATCATGTCGCCGGTCAGAATCAGCCCCAGGTCCTTCACGGTATCGGGCGACCTCGACCACTCCAGCAACGCCTCGGACGACTGGAATACCTCCAACGCCCCATCGACGACGCGCCAGCCGAGATCGACCAGGCCGGCGTCGTCCAGTTTCATCAGGGCAGGGTCGTGATATTTGATGAGCGAGCGTCGCGGCTTCGCGCCCATGCGCGGCAGCGACACGAACTCAGGGTCGGGCACCGCGCCGCGGCGGGCCTTGTCAAGCGCTTGCGCGACGCCGGCCAGGGTCATGTCGCTCGGCTCGCTGCCGAACCCCTGCTTGATGCCGCCGCCGTCGCGGAACACGACGCGTAGCCCCACGCCGAACGACTCGTTCGACTTTGGCTCCTCGACGCCGTTGGATGGAATGTGCGACGTGAACGCCAGCCGCGTGATGAGGTTGGCGTTCGCGGCCATGAAGACCTCCGCCTCTTGCACGTCCGGCACGGTCCGCAGATAGGCGATGGCGTCGGCCACGGCTCGCTTCAGTTGAGGCACGGTAAGCATTAGCTATCCTTCTCGTCCGATATGTCCGCCGCGACGAGCGCCAGGTCGGGCTCCTCGCCGGGCGCGACGTCGATGCCGCGTTGCTGGCGCAGCGCCTCGATCCGGTCGAGCGGGCGTTGGAGCCGACGCTTGCGCGGACCCACCGCTTCGTCGAAGGCCTTTTGCGTCGACGCCAGCCGCCTGCCGATCAGCTCCAGGCTGCCGTTGAATTTGGCCCACTCCTCGTTGAAGCGGCCGATCAGCGCGACGATCTGCTCCGACTCCCGTTGCAGGGCAAAGGTGTCGACCGCCTGCCGCACGACGGCGAGCACGGCGAACAGTGTCATCGGCGAGCAGCAGATCACGCGGCTCCGCAGCGCCGCATCGAGCACGCCGGTGTCCTGCTCGTGGATGAACGCGTACAGCGACTCGTTCGGAATGAACAGCAGCACGTAGTCAACCGTGCCACCCTCGGGATCGATGTATTCGCGCCCCGTGACCTCGCGCACTCGCGCGCGCACGTCGCGCAGAAACGCCGCCTTCCGCGCCTCGCGATCGCCGTCGGACTGGGCGGCGAGGTAGCCGAGGTAGTTGTCCAGCGGAAACTTCACGTCCATGTTCATGCGGAGCCCGCCGGGCAGCAGGAACACGAAATCAGGACGCGAGCCGGCGCCCTCGACCACCGCCTGCTTGCGGTAGTTCACGCCCTCGACGAACCCGATGAGCCGCAGGATGTCGTCGGCCATGCGCTCGCCCCACTGGCCGCGAGCGCGCGTGCTGCTCAACGCCTCGCGCAGCGTCGAAGTGGTGGTGGTGAGCGCGGCGGTCTGCTCGCCGACGAGCTTCAGCTGCGTACTCAATGCGCTGAACTGGCCCGCCCGCTCCTTCTCGACGCCCTGCACGAAGGTCGTGACCTGTTGCAGTGTCGCGCCCATCTGCTCAAGCCGCTGGTCGATGAGTGCTTTCTTGCCGGTGAGGTCCGACGCGGCTGCCTCGGCCTGGCGGGCGAAGCGTTGCTCGGCGAGCGTCAGCAGCTGCTCCGAGGCGCGGGCGAGGTCGGCTGACTTGGAGCCCTGCCGACGCAGCGCCATCGCCAGCGCGATGGCGAGCAGCCCCACCGCGACCGCGAGCACGACGACGGCGGCTTCCATTAGATGCCCTTCTTCGATCCGGGTGACGGTAAATGCATTTCGAATAAAGCAGTAAGAAAACCTTCCCTACCAATAACGAAGAATGTCCTGTAGATATTCCAGACACCCTTCGATGGCACATCTGTCTCGTGCTCTGAGATGTTGCGCTTGCTAAGAAGTTCTGTTTCTAACCATCGCAGCGGCCCATCTCGAAATTGGAGCACCTTTGCATTCGTTAGTCCTTTCTTGCGTAGCAGCTCACCAAATCTGGAGGTTCGAAAAAGAAATGCCCAGTCTGCCAGTGTAGCTTTGGCCGGTAGCGATGCTCTAACAGGAGGCTGCTTGGATCGCCTAGTTTTTAGATGTTCCGTGAGTGCTCTGTCTGATAATAGAGAACCAAAGAACAGATCAAAGATTGCTTCTGTTACCGTCTGCAGGCAGTTGAGAGCCATTGCCGCCGGTGTCGGTTCTTCAGCAAATACAATGTCGTCTGCAGCGATAAAGCGATCGCGAGCTCGCTGCGGGAATAGATTCCACATCTGGTCGTTGACAAAATAGCGTCTCAGCCGCTGTTCTGCTGCTCGTTTCGCTGGCCCAGGCTCTTGAGAATTTAGTACTTCCTTTAGGTATGGGTAAATATTCTCTCTTGAGAGTAAAGACTTATGCTTAGCCACTGCGGCTGCAATTTCCAGTTGCCAATTCGGATCTATATCGTCTTCGTTCGCTTCCCTCATGGCGTCTAGGAAATCCAGAACCTTGCGGCCCCCTGCCTCATCCGTAAGTGCCCTATCTTCAACCAATTCGTAGCCTTGCCACAGATAGCTAAACGCCATGTCCCCGGCATTGAGGGGCTCGTTATTAGATGCCAGCGGGTCAGTTGTGGACTCGTCCCAATCAATCAATGACGGTATGAATTTGATTGGCCATCGATACTTCACAGTTTGGCCGTAAGCGTCAATATCCATGAAGCTTGTGAACCGCACAAGAGTCGGTAACGAAAAGCTAGGTGGGTGCTCTGCTTCGTGCTCATAGTGACTGAAGTCATATCTAAAAGCCGGGTCCCACACTTCCATTGTCTTCCGTATCGCAGCAGTTGCATGCTCTAGACTACCAACGTGATCTTTGTTGTATCGCCTGAGATCCAGTAGTGCCCAGTGCGCCCAGCCAGCCAATGCGTGGGCACCCAATTCATTCACAGGGAGCTCATGGGTAAGGTCGTTACCTCCCCACTCAGGCTGCAATATCGCTAGCCCAGAGAGAACTCGCTCCCAAGCGGGCTCGCACCTTTCGGTTGGTTGGTAGTAATCGATGTGCATAAAGCACTGGCCGATGACGCATGCTAAATGGGCATTGGCAAGTAAGCGCTCAGGAGAAGGCTTCTCATCCGGTTGCCGTCTGCTAGCGTGCTCCTCAAGCTGAAAAATATGATTAGCTAGCCATTCGTAGTCATCGGTCGAGGGGTACGTTCCCTCGTCCGGGCGATGAACGATCCATGCGAGATCGATAGCCTGACTTACAAACTCCGACTCCGATGAACTTTGTTCTCTGTAGAGAGCAATGAAAGCACGCCCCTCGGATCGATGCTCGCGGCTTGGTGGTAGGTGCGGAATCGGCAATGCTTCCATTATGCGCCCCCTACGGCCCGACGACGCGCGCGACGCTGCGCATGGTGGGCCCGCCGTTGCTCATGCGCTTGGCCTGCATGGGCTGGCCCTTGCCGCAGTTAGGAATGGGGTACAGGTGGAAATCGTTCCCGACCCCGTCGACGCGCATGAAATAGTCCTTGGAGTCCGACATGACGGCTCCATCGCGGTACAGCCGCCCAATCTCGCCGTGGTTGATCTCGTATACCTGCTTCGCGCTGATGCGGAAGTTCTCGCGCGACTCGGAGATCGACGGTATGCGGTGGCCCTTCACGTAATAGCCGTGGTCGATGTCCTTGAAGAGCTCCTCCGGGGGCGTGTCGCCGCTGACGAAAAAGGTGTTGGTCATGCGGACGAGCGGCACCATCGACGCGTCGGTCGCGACGTAGCCGCCATTCGCCTCGACACCGGCGATCGCCGCCGTCTGACGGCTGGTGAGGAACTCCTCCAGCACGCCATCGCGGATGTGCCACACGCGCCGCGCCTTCGTGCCCTCGTGGTCATACGGGAAGTAACCGAAGCCCTCGATGGACGCATCGGAGACGGCGTTCACCAGCGGCGAGGCGATCCGCTTGCCGACCTGCGACTCGCCGAGGTCGTTCAGCAGCCACGATCGCCCGGCGTAACCCGCCTCCATCTTGAGCGCGCGGTCCAGCTCGACGGGGTGGCCGACGATCTCGTGCACCAGCAGCGTGTTGTAGTGCGGATCGGTAACGACGGGCACGGGGCCCTCGCTCGACGGCAGTGGCGGCGCGTCGGCGGTCTCGACGGTGACCTTGGTCAAGTCGAGGGCGAAGTCGCGCAGCGACGGCAACTGGATCGAGGCGTGGTCGTAGCCGCGCTGGAGCACCTCCCACCCGCGTTGGTGCCCGCTGAAGTCATAGAGCTCCATCGGCCCCGTTTCGCCGTTCGCCATCACGAACACGAACGCCTCCGACTGCGCGAACGTGTGGTCGATGTTGGCGCCCTCGGAGGAGCAGTAGAGGTTGCGGATGAGCACCGACGACGCGCCGATGCCGTTGTAGCGCACGGTGGCGCTAAAGCCGGCCACCGCCTTCGATATCTTCCCGACTTCGGCCGCGATCGCCCCAAGCGACAGCGACCGAGGGTCGATCTCGAAGATCGCGGGCACGGTGTCGACGTGGGCCCGTACCGGCGCGAGCCGCGTGTCGTAGAGGTTGTCGGCGAGGCGGCCGAAACGCCCGCGCGTCGCCGCCTTGCGCGCGGCGGACGCCCGCGCCCGCTCGTGGGCGTGCTTGACGCCCTCGCGGACGATGGCGCTCATGCGGTGGACGTCGGCGGTGCCGAGCGTGCGTCCGAAGTAGCCTGGCGCCACGGCGCCCCCGGACTCGGCGAGCACGCGGACGCCGAACGACAGGCCGCGCTCCTCCTGTGTGCTCTTTGGCGCGCCGTTCTCGGCGTAGACGCCGACGCCCTCGCTTGCCTCGACGCGGATGTCGCAGTGGAGCAAGCCGGCGAGACGCTTGGCGTAGCCCTTGGCGATCCGGGCGATCGCCGGGCGGACGCGCTCGATGACTTCGATTCCAACGTGCTCGGCCATGACCCCTCCCTCGCGCACTCGGTTCAGGTCTCTCCGCCGCTAAGCCCGCGACGCGGCATGGCAGCGGGCGATACCGCGACGCGGGAGCGGACTTGCCTTCCGCTCGCGCCGCCTCCAGCCACCGGGCCCTGGCGACCCGCGATTCGCGCGGCGCCCGCTCCGGGGTATCCCCCAATGCCGAACGAACCTCCGAATCGGGGATCGTCGATCTCCTAAAGCGATGTCACCTCGATGCCGAACTCGATGGCGGTATGCCTATCCGAGCAAATCACATCGCGGTCGCTCGTTCAATGCGCTGTTTTTCTGACGGCATCGTGGCCCCTACCAGGTGCTGCCCTTGAGGCCTGGACTGGTGACGGCACCCTCGCTGGCCGACGACACCGTCAGCGCGTATTTCGCGAAGATGCCGGTGGTATAGCGCGGCGCCGGCGGCGTCCAGCCCTGCCGGCGACGGGCCAGCTCCGCGTCCGACACCTCGACGTTCAGCTCCCGCTTCGCCACGTCGAGAACGATGATGTCGCCCTCGCGCACGAAGGCGATGTTGCCGCCGCGGTACGCCTCGGGCGCGATGTGGCCCAGCATCAGCCCGCGCGTGCCGCCGGAGAAACGGCCGTCGGTGATGAGCGCGACCTTCTCGCCGAGGCCCGCGCCGGCGATCGCGGCCGTGACGCCGAGCATCTCGCGCATGCCGGGGCCGCCGGCCGGCCCCTCGTAGCGCACCACCACCACGTCGCCCGGCTTGATCTTGCCGGCCTGCACGGCGGCGAAGCACTCCTCCTCTCGGTCGAACACGCGAGCGGGGCCCCGGTGCAAGGTGCGCTCGTGCCCCGCCAGCTTCACTACGCAACCCTCCGGCGCGAGGTTGCCGCGCAAGATGGCGATGCCGCCCGATTTCTTGAACGGCTTCTTGTGCGACACGACGACCTGCTGCCCCGGCGTCTCCACCGCTGTCGCCGCGACCTGGCCGAGCGTTTGGCCCGTGACGCTGCGCTCCTCGGGGTGGGCGACGCCGGCCGCCACCAGCTCGCGCGACACCAGCCCATAGCCGCCGGCATTGTAAAGGTCCTCGGCCACGTACAGGCCGCCCGGCTTCATCGTCGCGACGATGGGGGTGCGCTCCGAGATGTCGTCGAAGTCATCGATTTCCAGCGGCACGCCGGCCTCGCGGGCGATCGCCAGCAGGTGCAGCACCGCGTTCGTCGAACCGCCGGTGGCGGCCACGCCGGCGATGGCGTTCTCGAACGCGCCGCGGGTCAAGATGTCCTTCGGCTTCAGATCGCGCTTGACCAGCTCCATCACGAGCTCGCCGGCCTTCCGCGCGGCCTCCGCCTTCGCCTTGCCCAGCGCGGGCACGGCATTGGCGCCCGCCGGGCTGAGGCCCAGGAACTCGATCGCCATCGCCATCGTGTTCGCCGTGAACTGTCCGCCGCAGGCGCCCGCGCCGGGACAGGCGGCGTTCTCGATCGCCGTCAGCTCCTCCAGCGACATCTTGTTGGCGCCGTACGCGCCCACGGCCTCGAACACGTCCACCACGGTGAGGTCGCGGCCCTTGTATTTACCCGGCGCGATGGACCCGTTGTAGAGCGCGAGGCCCGGCAGGTTTAGCCGCGTCAGCGCCATGGCCGAGCCGGGGCCGGTCTTGTCGCAGCCAAACAGCGTCACGATGCCGTCGAACGAGTGCGCGCGCGCAACGAGCTCGATGGAGTCGGCGATGACCTCGCGGCTGACGAGCGAGCCCTTCATCCCCTCGGTGCCCATGGTCACGCCATCCGACACCGAAATGGTGTTGAACTCCATGGGCGTGCCGCCGGCGGCGCGGATGCCCTCCTTGACGTACGCCGCCAACTCGCGCTGGTTGTAGTTGCAGGGCATCGTCTCGATCCATGTCGTCGCGACGCCGATGATCGGCTTGGCGAGGTCTTCGTCGGTGAATCCCATCGCCTTGAGCATTGCTCGCGCGGGCGCGCGCGACGGGCCGTCCGTCATCACCGCGCTGTGCCGCTTGTAAGGGTTCGTCGCCATGAATGGGCTCCTGTCACGAGGTAGTGCAGGGCATTATACGGCGCGGTCTCGCCATGGCGTGCGGTAGACTAGCGGCGCGCCCTCGTGGCGCACTCCGTTTCGAGGCCCCCATTGATTCACGTGTTCCACGGCGACGACTCCTTCTCCATTCACGAGGCGCTTCGGGCGTTGCGGGAGGCCGTCGGCCCGCGCGAGGCGTGGGATTCCAACATCTCGCGGTTCGAGGGCGACTCGTTCGACCTCAACAAGTTCGCCGGGGCCGCCATGGTGATGCCCTTCCTCGGCGAGCGCCGTCTGGTGATCGTCCACGGCCTGCTCACGGCCGCCGAATCGCAGCGTCCCGCCAGGCGGGGCCAACGCGCCCGGCCGGAGCCGGCGACGAGCCCGCACGCGCAGCTCGCGGGCATGCTGGAACAGTTGCCGCCGACCACCGACGTCGCGTTCGTGGACGGGGCGCTGAAGCGCGACAACCCGCTGCTGGCGGCGCTTGGCAGACTCGGCGGCAAGGCGCGCATGGTCGAGTTTCAGCCGCCGCGCCACGAAGGGCTGGAGAAGTGGGTGCGCGACCGCGCCGCCGCGCGGGAAATCGCGATCTCGAACGAGGCGGTGAGCCTGATGGCGGAGTACGTCGGCGGCGACCTGTGGCAGATGAGCAACGAGATCGAAAAGCTGGCCGTGCACGCGGGCGGGCGGCCGATCGAGGCGGAAGCCGTGCGGGCGCTGGTGTCGACCGCGCGGGAGAGCACCGTGTTCGAGCTCGTGGATGCCGTCATGGAGCGCCGCCTGGATGCCGCGCTGGCCCACCTGGAGCGGTTGCTGCGCGACGGCTCGTCCGGCCAATCGCTCATCGCGATGATCGCGCGGCAGGCGCGGCTGGTCGCCCTCGCGCAGGCGCTCATGCGCGAGCGGGTGCCTCAGGTAGAGTGGGGCCGGCGTTTGGGCATCCAGCAGGAGTTCGTGCTGCGGAAGACGGCCGACCAAGCACGCCGCTTTTCGGAGGCCGACGTGCGCGGGCTCTACCGGCTGCTGCTGGCCGCCGACCTTGCCATGAAGACGGGCGAAACGACGGACGAGCTCGCATTGGTCGACTTGCTGACGCGCGCGGTGGGCCTGCGCTCGCCGAGCGTCCGTCGCTGACCGCATCACGAAATGAAAGGCTGAGTTGGATGCAGATCATATACATCGCGGCCGCGTTCGCGGTGGGCGCGGGCAATGCGGTCCAGCTGGCGATGATTAGCGCGATGGGCCGCCAGCGGGCGCCGTTGGAGGCGTCGTGGACATCGCTCATGGGCACCGTCGCGGGGTTCGCGCTCGTCCTGGGCATCAAGTCGTTGACGAACGCCCACGTCGTGCTCCCTGCCCCGTTCGACCGAGTTTCCGCGTGGGCCGTCCTCGCCGTCGCATCCAGCGTCGCGTTGGGGCTCGTCATGCGGGGCCTGCCGGCCTACCTCGCGATCACGGGCTTCTTCGCCATCGCCCTGCTCACGGGGGTGGCGTTCTTCGGCCCGAAAATCGGCATCGGGCTGTTCCTCGGCGCCCTGCTCGCGGGCCAGCTCGTGGCGGCGGTGGTGCTGGACCATATCGGCGCGTTCGGCTCGCCGGTGCGCCACATCCACGTTCCGCGCGCGCTGGGCATCGTCGCGTTGCTCGGCGGAGTCGCCCTCATCCGTGGCGTTAAATAGGCATTAAACGACGGCGCTGTTGATAAGCCGCCGGCGAGTGCTATGCTGACGACGTTGGATCCGCCCAAGGGGAGGGGCTTATGCCGTTCGGATTAGGCTGGCCGGAACTGATCATCGTCTTGGTCATCGTGTTGGTCATCTTTGGCGCCAGCCGCTTGGCCGACATCGGCGGATCGCTCGGCAAGGGCATCCGCGAGTTCAAGAAGGGCGCGACGGGCGAGGACGAGAAGAAGCCCGAGGCGGCCTCCGAGCCGAAGACCGAGGCGAAGGGCTAGCCTCGACGCTCATTCCCCGGTCCGTGATCGCTCGGCATCGCCGGGCCGCTACCCCCTCGCGGTGGCGGCCCTTTTTCATGCCGGCGAGCGCCAAGGCCGCCGCGCCAACGTGACGAGCACCGTGCCGAGGCCGGCCATGCCCCCGAAGGTAAGGAAGGCGGCCCGGTAGCTGTCGGTCAGGTCGTGGAACAGCCCGGCGAGCAGCGGGCCCAGCGCCGCCCCCAGCCCCGCGGCGAGGAGGCTCACGCCGGAGATGGAGCCGATGGACTCGCGCCCGTAGTAGGCCGTCAACAGCAGCGTCGGCAGCACCATGAAGCAGCCGACGAGCACACCGAACACGAACGCGAACGCGAACACCTCCGCGATGCCGTCGACCGCGAGCAGCAGGCCGATGGACAGCGAGAGCAACGCGAACGCGGCCATCGCCAGGCGCCTCGTCGGCACGTGGTCGGCCAGCCAGCCGAACGAGCCACTGCCGGCCGCGACGCCCACGGAGCCGATGCTCACCGCCGCGGCGCCGGCCGTGACGGCCACGCCACGCTCGATGTAGTAGGACACCTGGTGGAAGCTGACGCCGATGAGCACGGTGCTGGACAGCCCCGTCGCCGCCACCAGCAGCCATAGCGTCGGCGTCCGCATCGCCTCGGCCAGGGTCCACGGGTTCGCGTCGGCTTGGAGCGTGGCGCGGTGGAGCGTGGACTCGACGACGCCCCCGTCGCCGTCCGGGCGCAGGCCCATGTCCTCGGGCCGCCTGACGAGCAAGGCGGCCGCGGGCAGCACGCCGAGCAACAGCGCCAGCGTGCCGAGCACCACCCAACCCGCGCGCCAGTTGGTCGCGTTGATGATGAGTTGGAGGCCGAGCGGCGCGATGATGAGCGTGATCGCCGATGCGGCGAACAGCACGGCGGTGGCCGTGCCGCGCCGGCGGACGAACCACTTGGCGACGGCGACGGGAGTCGCCAGCTGCACCGTGGTCTGACCGCCGAAGCGAACGAAGCCGTAGGCGATGACGAAGACGAGGCTGCTGCTGACGCCCGCCACGATGAAGCAGCCGACGGCGACGACGCCCACGGCGACGGGGATGACGACGCGAGGGCCGTAACGGTCGAGCAGGCGACCGGTGAGCGGGCCGGCCAGGGCGCTGGCGAGCGCGCCGATGCTGGTGGCGCTGGCGATGAGCGCGCGGCTCCAGCCGAACTCACGGGCGAACACAGGCATGAACACTGACGATACTTCGACCGCGCTGGCGACGCGTGACATGTTCGACGCCGCGGCCACGGCGACGATGACCCAACCATAGTAAAACGGCATGGACGCCGCCGCCCGCCGGACGACGGTGTTCAACGACTTACCTCCGGGCCGGGACTTTGGCCGCGGCCGGCGTGGCGCCGCGCAACCGCTGGCCCACCCACGCGAGACCGATGCCCAGCTCGTAGAGCACGATGACGGGGACCGCGACGAGCGCCTGATTCACCGGGTCGAATGTCGGCGTGATGATGGCGCCGACCACGAATGCCAGCACGTAGGCGAAGCGGCGGAAGCGGTGCAGCATGCGCGGGGTGAGCACGCCGACGCGCGCGAGCAGGAACATGACCACGGGCAGCTCGAACACGACGCCCATCCAGAACATCATCATTGTGAGGACGTTGATATAGCTGGAGATGCGGATGGTGGGGTCGGCGTATTCGGCCTCGAACGTGAAGAGGAAGTTGAACGCCGGCGGGAAAATGACGTAGTAGCCGAACAGCACGCCCCCCAGGAACGCAAGCAGCGTGCCCGGCAGCATCAGGTAGAGATAGGTTTTCTCCTGCCGCGTCAGCGCGGGCGCGATGAACAACACCACTTGCAGCAGCACGACCGGCATCGCGAACACGAGGCCGGCGGTGAACGCCACCTTCATCACCACGCCCACCAGCTCGGCCACCTCGGTATACACCGGCTTGAAGTCGACCTGGTCGAAGCCCGGCCGCAGCAGCCACGCCAGCAGCCGGTCGCGGAAGGCGAACGCCGCCGCCGTCGTCGCGACGACGAAGACCGCCGTGATCGTGAGCCTCCGCCGCAGCTCCTCCAGGTGGTCGCGAAGCGTCATGGCCTGCTCGCTAGCCACGGCCGCGCTCCTGCTCGGCGGACGGGTCGGGCGTCGCCCCTGCCTGCGGCTCTTGGGGCTTCTTCGCCACCACGTCGTCGGGCGGCAGCAACGGCTCGCGGGGTATCAGGTCCTTCACTTCCTTCACGTCGAACTGCCTCGTCGCCTCGTCCGCCGTTTCCCGCAACACGCGCTGCGCCTCGCGCGTCCACTTGCCCACCTGGCGCGCCATGTCCACCATGCGAGCCGGGCCGAGCACCACGATGGCGATGACGAGGACGACGATCAACTCCGGGATGCCGATGCCCAGGAAGTCCATCAGCGATCCCCGCCACGGGCGCGCTTCGCGCATTCGGGGCATCGGTCGAGCTCGGGCCACGGCTGCTTGGCATCCACGCGAAGCCGCAAGCCAAAGCGCCCCGCCAGCTTGAGGAACACGCACACGGGGAACCCGACGACGTTCAGATAGCAGCCATGGACGTCGCGCGCCGGGTGCAGCATCGTGCTCTGCACCGCATAGCCGCCCGCCTTGTCCAGCGCGTCGCCCGTGGCGACGTATGCCTCGATCTCGTCGTCCGCGTAGTCCCGCATCGCCACCCGCGACGCGCGATGGCCGGCGACAGCATCGCCGGTCGCGGCATCCACCAGCGCCACGCCGGTGATCACGCGGTGCTCGCGGCCGCGTAGGGCGCGCAGCATGGCGCGCGCCTCCTCCGCATCGGCCGGCTTGCCCAGCGGCACGCCATCCAAATCGACGACGGTGTCCGCCCCGATGACGGTGCCGGACGGCTGCGTGGCCGCGGTCGCGTGCGCCTTCGCCAGGGCCAGGCGCTCGGCGAGCATCGCGGGCGGCGTCGTCCCTCCGGTTTCCTCCGGGATGTTGGACGGCGCGACTGCGAAATCGAGGCCCAGGTGCGCGAGAATCGCGCGGCGCCGCGGCGAGCCGGACGCCAGCACGAGGCGCTGCCGGGCATCCAGCCGCCGCTTGCGCTCGGTATCCAGGCGCAGCACCGTCACGGATTCCACGTGGTGCGTCTGCGGGAACATGTCGACCGGCTGCACGGATGCGACGCGGAACGGGCCCGCCGTGAGCACGGCGAGATCGCGCGCCAGCGTCTCGGGGTCGCACGAGATGTAGGCGATGCGCGCCGGCGGAGCCTGGACCAGCGCGTCCAGGGTGCCGGGCATGCAGCCGTCGCGGGGCGGGTCCAGCACCACGGCGTCGACGGGCCCGTTGGCGGCCAGCTCCAGCAGCACCGCCTCCGTCCTGCCCTGCCGCAACTCGACATTCGGCAGGCCGGCGACGTTGACGCGGGCGTCGACCAGCGCGGACGCGGATTCCTCGATGGCGATGACGCGCCTCGCGCGGTCGGCCATGAGCACGGCGAAGGTGCCGACGCCGGCGTAGGCGTCCACGACGGCTTCCTCGCCGGTGAGGCCGAGCGCATCCCGCACCAGTGTCGCCATGCGCTCCGCTTGGTGCGTGTTGACCTGGAAGAAGGACGGCGACGAGATCTGGAACAGATGGCCGTGCATCCGCTCGTGGTACGCCTTCTGGCCCGATTCCAGCGGGAAGCCCTCGCGCTCGAAGCGGGGTTGCAGCAGCCACTCGCCGGTGTTCACGCCAAGCCGCAGCGAGAGTTGCGTCGTCTCGCCGACATGGCCCTGCAAGGCGGCCATTGCCTCCGCCAGCCATGGTGCCATCAACAAGCAACGGTCGATGTCGACGTGCCGGTGCGTCTCGCGGTGCACGTAACCCAGCCGCGCGCCGCGCTCGCCGCGCCACACGGTGAAGCGGGCGTGATTGCGGTAGCCGAACTGCTCGGGGCTTGGCAGCGTTGGCGGCACGTCGATGTCGCGCAGGCCGCCGATGCGCTCCAGCGCATCGACGACGATGGCCCGCTTCATCTCCAGCTGGCGCTCGTAGCGGATGTGCTGCCATTGACAGCCGGTGCACTCGCCAAAGTAGGTGCACGGGGCCGCGACGCGGTCGGGCGAGGGGTCGAGCACCCGCGTCACGCGAGCCGCGATGTAGTCGCGGCGCTCGCGCAACACCTCCGCCACCACGCGCTCGCCGGGGATGCCGCCGAACACGAACACGGGCTTCCCGCCGGACTCGGCAAGCGCCTCGCCGAGGCGGCCAAGTCCCGTGAGGGCCAGCTCCAGCAGTCGCTGCTCTCGTGGCGGTGAAGCCACCGGGTGGCGTTCCAAATCGCTCAACTCCAAGTTCCCGTTCATGGTATCAAACGACGCGATGAAAGAGGCCACCCCGGGCGCCCGGGGTGGCCTCCATTCATCAAGCGCTAACGTCCGGTTTACTTCGCCGCGGCCTTCTGCTTCACGCTCAGCTCGTAGGCCAGGTCGATGATCGAGTCCTCTTGGCCGCCGACCACTTTGCGCTTGCCCAGCTCCATCAAGATGTCGCGAGGCTCCACGTTGAACTTCGCGGCGGCGCGGTAGGTGTGCAGCAGGAAGCTGGAGTAGACGCCCGCGTAGCCAAGCACGAGGCTGGCGCGGTCGATGATTTGCGGCCGCGGCATCATCGGGCGGACGATGTCCTCGGCCACGTCCATGATCTTGTAGACATCGACGCCGGTGTCGAAGCCCTCGAGCTCCAGCACGGCGGCCAACACCTCGGTCTGCGCGTTGCCGGCGCCGGCGCCGAGGCCGCAGCAGCAGCCATCGACGTATTCGGCGCCCTCCTCGACGCCCGCCAGCGAGTTGCCGATGCCGAGGCCGAGGTTGTTGTGACAGTGAACGCCGACCTTGGTCTTCGAGTCCAGCGCCTGGCGGAGGGCGGCGACGCGGCGGCGCATGCCGTCCGGCCGCAGCGCGCCGGCGGAGTCGGTCACGTAGACCGCCTCGGCGCCGTAGCTCTCCATCAGCTTGGCCTGCTCGACCAGCTTCTCCGGCTCGACCATGTGGGCCATCATCAGGAAGCCGAGGGTTTCCATGCCCAGCTCGCGCGCCAGGCCAATGTGCTGCTGCGCGATGTCGGCCTCGGTGCAGTGGGTGGCGATCCGCACGGCGCGGGCGCCCTTGTCGTAGACGTGCTCCAGAATCTCCTGCGTGCCGATGCCGGGCAGCAGCAGTACCGCCAGTTTCGAGTTGTTCATCACCTTCGAGGCCGCCGCGATCAAGTCCTCTTCCGGCGTCTTGGAGAAGCCGTAGTTGAACGAGCTGCCACCGAGGCCGTCGCCGTGGGAGATCTCGATGATCGGCACCCCGGTCTTGTCGAGGGCGGCGGCGATCTGCGTGACCTGCTCAACCGTGTATTGGTGCGCCATGGGGTGCGACCCATCGCGCATGGTGGAATCGACGAGGCGTATCTTGCGCTTCTCGGCCATCGCGAGCTCCTTTCTTGGCGAGCGACCTACCTGGTCACGCCGGGGGCGGTCTTCTTGTCGATACCCAGCAGGTGGTGCGCGAACTGGTCGGCGACCTCGACGGCGGCGGCCGTCATGATGTCGAGGTTGCCCGCGTACTTCGGCAGGAACATGCCCGCGCCCTCCACCTCGACGGTGGTGACGACGCGGTCCTCGTAGAAGATGGGGTCGTTCTTCAGATGGTAGCCGGGCACGTACTTCTGGATGCGCTTCACGGTTTCCTTGATCGAGGTCAGAATGGCCTCGCGGTCCATGTCCTCGACCTGGCAGTAGATGGTGTCGCGCATCATGATGGGCGGCTCGGCCGGGTTCAGGATGATGATGGCCTTGCCCTTCTCGGCGCCGCCGATGCGGACGATGCCGGTGGCGGTGGTGACGGTGAACTCGTCGATGTTCTGGCGCGTGCCGGGGCCGGCGCTCTTGCTGGCGATGGTGGCGACGATCTCCGCGTAGGGCACGCGGGCGACCTTCGACACGGCCGCCACGATCGGTATGGTCGCCTGGCCGCCGCACGTGATGAGGTTCACGTTCGACTCGTCGAGCACGTCGCCGATGTTGACGTAGGGCACGACGTAGGGGCCGATCGCCGCCGGCGTGAGGTCAATGGCGATCTTGCCCAGTTCCTTGTAAATGGGAGCGTTATACATGTGCGCCTTGGCGCTCGTGGCCTCGAACACGATCTTCGCCATCTCGTGATGCTTGTTGAAGCCCTCGATGCCCTCGTGCGTGGTGAAGTAGCCCGCCTGCTTGGCGAGCGCGAGGCCCTCGGACTTCGGGTCGATGCCGACCACCATCGTCAACTCGAGGGTTGGGTGGTCGTGGAGCTTCATCATCAGGTCGGTGCCGATGTTGCCTGAGCCGACGATTGCACACTTGATCCGTTCAGCCATGGTGCTCCTCCTAGGGTCAGTGTACCGCTAAACGAACTTGACCGACACGCTGCCGATGCCGGAGAAGGTCGCCTTGATGGTGTCGCCCCCGGCGACGGGCGTTGCCGCGGCCAACGCGCCGGGCATCACCAAGTCTCCGGCGTTGATGCTGGTCCCGAACTCGGCGAGCTTGTTGGCGCACCAGGCCACCGCGTTGGCGGGGTTCCCGAGCACCGCCTCGCCCGTGGCGCGCGCGATCTCCTTGCCGTTCTTCTCGAAGACCAGCTCCACCTTGTCCAGCTGCATGCCGCGCGGGTGGGCCTTGGCGTTGCCAACCACCACGCGGGCCGACGAGGCGTTGTCGGCGATGGTGTCGGCGAGCTTGATCTTCCAGTCCTTGATGCGGCTGTCGATTACCTCGAGCGCGGGGAACACAAAGTCGGTGGCGTCCATGACCTGCTCGATGGTCACGTTCGGGCCCTTCAGCGGCTTCTTCATCATGAACGCGACCTCGGCCTCGATGCGCGGCTGCAGCAGGCTTTTGACCTCGTAGGACGCGCCGTCCTTGATGAGCATGTCCTCGAGGATGGCGCCGTAATCGGGCTGGTCGACGTTGAGCATCTGCTGCATCGCCTTCGAGGTGAGCCCCACTTTGCGGCCCACGATCCGGTGCCCCAGGTGCAGGCGGTGCTTGAGCACCTCCATTTGCACGGCGTAGGCGTCGGCGGCCGACATGTCAGGCACGGAGGCGGTCAACGGCGGAATGGGGGCGTAGTGGGTCTCGGCCTCGATCAACGCGTTCGCGAATTCCTTGATCTGCGAGGGCTTCAGGGCCATTGGCACTCCTCCTCTTTTTTTACGGTCCCAGGTTTGCGGCACGGCTAAATCTGACGGAGACCCTGTTCCTTCGCCGCGTCGAGGTAGTTCAACCCTCGGGCGAGGCCCTGCTTGAAGACGTCTTCCTTCTGCTTGATCTTGTCGAGCTCGATCAGCGTCTGCTCGTACTTCGATTGCGGCACCACCACGACGCCGGTGTCGTCGGAGAAGACGAAGTCGCCGGGGTGCACGCTCACGCCGCCGACCTTCACCGGCTCCTCGTTGACGGAGCCGAGCCGCAGGCGCGTCTTGCCGGCGGTGGGCACCACGTGGCGCACCACCACGGGGAACTTGTGCGCGCGGATGATGTCGGCGTCACGGACGGCGCCGTCGACCACGAGGCCGCGCACGCCCAAGTTCTTCGCGGCGATGGTGGTGAGCTCGCCCCAAACCGTGATGGGGTGCCCACCCACGTCGATGACGATGACGTCGCCGGCCTTGGCCTTCGCCAAGATGCGGCCGAGGCCGATCTCGTCGGGCGCGAAGGTGCCGGGCGTGCCCACGAGCATCCGCACGGTCATCGCGCGGCCGTGGAACCGCTGGCCGTGCATGATCGGCGTGACGCCGGTCATCGAGCCGTCGATGCCGAGAATGTCGAGTGCGTCGGCGAACATGCCGGTGTCGATTCCGTCGAAGCTGCGAGTGTCAACCATGTGCGGATGCTCCTTAGTCGCGCCAAAGGCAGGCGTTCGTTGAGTCCCCGGCTGGTGGCGCGGTGCGCGCCGACGAAGTGCGGCGATTCTAACAGGGCATCGCGCACGCTCACAACGCCAAGCCGCCAGAGCCGCCTTGCGCCGGTGGGCTGGCCCACCGAGAATGGCGCCTGCCTTGCCCCAGGCCAAGCGTCAATCGACGGCGACGGCGTTCCTGAAACAGGGCAAGGCGAGGAGCGGCGACCACATGGAAGGGCTATCCGGCAAGGTGGCGATCATCACGGGCGCGGGGCGCGGCATCGGCCGGGGCGTGGCGCTGGCGCTGGCGCGGCACGGCTCGTCGTTGATCGTCAACGACTTGGAGCAGACCCCGCTGGACGAAACGATGGCGCAGGCCCGCGACCACGGCGCGCGGTGCCACGGCATCGCGGGTCCGTGACGGCGCCGGGGACCGCCGAATCGCTCGCGGCGGCGGCGAAGGAGCGATTCGGCGGCCTGGACTTCGTCATCACATGCGCGGGCTTCACCTGGGACGTGTTCTTCCACCGCATGACCGACGAGCAATGGCACGCCATCATCGACGTGCACTTGAATGGCACGTATCGCGTGACGCACGAGGCGTACAAGGCAATGCGCGCCATGGCGCAGCAGGAGCGCGAGGCCGGCAAGACGCCCACGGCCCGCAAGGTCGTCACCGTCTCCTCCATGTCCTCGTTCGGCAACCTCGGCCAGGCCAACTATGCCGCCGCCAAAGCGGGCATCGTCGGCCTCACGCGCGCCATCGCGCTCGAGGGGGCCATGTTCAACATCCTGGCGAACAGCGTGGCCTACGGGCCCATCGACACGCGCCTCACCCGGCCGCGCGAAGAGCAGCACGAGCAGGTCGGCGAATCGCAGCTCGGCATGCCGGCGGCGGCGCGCGCGAAATACCTCTCGCAGATCCCGATGGGGCGCGTGGGCACGATCGACGAGGCGGTGGGCCCGCTGCTGTTCCTCGCGTCGAGCCACGCGAACTACGTCTCCGGGGCGCTGCTCGAGGTGAACGGCGCGGCGCACATTTCGTAGGCGGAGGCCGGCCATGACGGGTAACCAGCCCTATTTGCACGTCGCCACGTTCCTGCCCGTGCGCCGCTTCCGCGACGTGCCCGCGTTCATCCGGCTGGCGCTGGCGTCCAAGCGGCAGGCCGAGGCGGCGCCGGGCCATGTCGCGAGCGCGCTAAAGGCCTCGCTGCTCAAGCGCCGCTTCTGGACCGTCAGCGTTTGGCGCGGCCGGGCCGCGATGGTGGCCAACACGCGGAACGCGCCGCACTCCCACGCGGTGGCGCGCATGGCGGATTGGGCCGGCGAGGGCGCGTGCTTCGCCGAGTGGACCGACGAAGCCGCCACCGTGGATTGGGCCACGGCGATGGCGCGTTTGAAGCAGCCCAGCTTCCACTACCGTCGCGGCGGCTAGTAGAGGTTCCGCAGCCGGCGGCGCAACAGCCAGTGGGCGCCAACGAGCGCCACGATGCTGAAGGCGACGTACAGCACGATTTGCCAGTCGAGGCCGTGGAACACAATGCCGAGCGCGGTGCCGGCGGCGGGCGGATGCTCGGTGTTGGTCGCCACCATCAGTAACATCGACAGGCCAACGCTGGCCGCCGCCGACAGCACGAACAGGATGTCGGCGTTGACGGCCCGGTCGAGGCTGAGGGCTCCATCGCTGACGAGGGCGAACGACGCGCCCACCAGCAGGCCCACGGCGTGTCCGCCCAGCGCGTTGCGTGGGTGCGCCGTGCGGTTCTCCGGCAGCGCGAAGAGGACGAACGCGGTGGACGCGATGACCGCCAGCAGCAGCCCGCGCACCTCCGCGACGCTGGTGAAGTAGGTTTCCACCCATAGCACCGCGAACAGCAGCGCCACCGCCACGTCGGTTTGAGCCAAGTAGCGGCGGTATTGGCATTTGATCTTCGCGTCGAACAGGTGGATTGAAAGCCTCATGCGTCTCGCCCGCTCGCTAGGGTGACTCACCCGGCGCCGCGACGGCTCGCGGCACCCCGCGCGTGGCGGCGCACCTGTCGGCCCCGGCGGTGGTGGCTGCTATCGAGACCGCACGCGATGAAGCCCGGCCCGGCCGCGGCTGAACGGCAGGCAAAAGGCGGATGGAATTGGAATCGGCGGGCATCGCGCGGTACTAGCGTCTCCGGAAAAGATCGAGGAACCGGTCCTGGTACTCGTCGAACAGGCCCCAGCGCAGCATCTCCTTGTGCACGTCGGCCGGCTGGGCCTCGCCGCGCCGGGCCAGCTCCAGCAGGTGCTCCACGCGCACGCGGACATCCCTCGGGACGCCACCGTCCGCCTCCAACATGCCGCGCGAGTGCATCTCCGCCACGTTGTCACGGATGGAGGAGCTCGTCAGGTCGAATATGAACTTCATCAGCGAAACGTCCCACATCTCGCCGACACCGCGGATGACGGCCTCGAGCGGCTTGCGGTCATCGTCGAGCCGGCTCGCGATGCGCGCCGCCACGGCCTGCGGATCGCCGGAAACGATGCTCGTCTCCATGCTCTCGTTCTTATAGGAGTAGAGCAGCGCCGGCGCATGCGGGCCATGCCGCTGCATCAAGAGCTCCAAGAAGCGCCGCGCGTTCTCGCCGAAGCCCTCGTGGCGCAGCATGTAGTAGGGCGTCACCACTTGCGGCTTCTGCGCCCGCACCACGCCTTCCCGCACGACCGCCTCGTCGAGCGGCCCGCCCGCGTCGAGGTCGGCGTAGACGGGCTCGGACACGAGGTAGTAACGGACCGTGGTGGTGCCGAACGTGGCGAGCGACTGCTGGGGCGGCCGCACCACGATGGTATTGTCGATGGCATACGCCATGCGTCGCTCGATGTCGTCCATGGCGCACATTGTAGCAGCCGCCGGCGCCCCACGAGGCCACTATCGGCTCCGCTATTCCGTTGACCCTCTTTCGCCGCGCCCCTATATTGGGGCGGACGATTCGAGTGGAGCGTTTTCGTTGCAGCAAGCGTCGTCCGTGCCGCTCGCGCCCTTCTGGGCCGCCATCGCGAACGGCAAGTTCCTGATCCCCCAATGCGCCGTGTGCGGTCAATGGCAGTCGCCCGCGTCAGCCCGGTGCGCCAACTGCGGGAGCGACCTGCTGGCATGGAAGCCGGGGCGCGGCACCGGCCGCATCTACAGTTTGATGGAGCGCCTGCCCGCCGAACCCGGCGGCGAGGCCATCGTCGTCGCGGTGGTGGAGCTCGATGAGGGCCCGCGCATGCTGGCCGCGGTCCGCGCGCGGCCGGGCGTCGCCGACGCGGGCAAGCCGGTGGCGGCGGCGCTGACGGCCGAACGCAGCCCCGAGGGCCTGCCATTCTTTACGCTTTCCGCCAGCTAGTGATGTTGGCTTCGGAGCACTCCGATGCCATAGGCAAAGCCTATGCGAATGGCGGTTTCCGCCATATCCGTGACGCACGGTTGCCCAAACCTCCATTTACGGTGGCTTGCCCAGACGGATATACTGAGGGCGAGTGAACGACGAATACCGCGTTCCTCGGCACTCGTGCCGGCATCGCGGCCCAAGCCCAGCAAAAGGTTTCGCCTATGGCAACGTATGACCTGACGGTGGTTGGCGCGGGTCCCGGCGGCTATGTCGCCGCCATCCGCGCGGGCCAGCTTGGCATGAAAGCAGCCATCGTCGAGCGCGAGTTCATCGGCGGCGTGTGCCTCAACATCGGCTGCATCCCCAGCAAGGCCCTGATTCGCAACGCCGAGGTGCTGTCGCTCGTCAACAATGCCGGCGACTACGGCATCGCCGTCGATGGGGTCAAGGCCGACTACGGGCAGGCGGTGTCGCGCAGTCGCTCCATCGTCGACCGGCTGACCAAGGGGGTCGGCTCGTTGCTGCGACGGTCGAAGGTAGACATCATCAACGGCACGGCCACCTTCGTCGGGCCGCACACGCTGTCGGTGGCGGACCAGCACATCGAATCGCGCAACATCATCGTGGCGACGGGCGCGCGGCCGCGGTCGCTGCCGGGCTTCGACATCGACGGCGAGCTCGTCATGTCCTACCGCGAGGCCATCGTGAGCACGAAGGTGCCGGGCGAGGTGGTGGTCATCGGCGGCGGGGCCATCGGGGTGGAGTTCGCCTACGTCTACAACGCCTATGGGGCGAAGGTGACGATCGTCGAGTACGAAAAGAGCCTGCTGCCGAAGGAGGACGAGGAGGTCACGAAGCTGCTGACCCGCGCGCTCCAGAAGCAGGGCATCGCCGTGATGGCGGGCACGAAGGTCGTGGGCATGAAGCGCGACGGGAAGACCGCCACCGTCGAGGTGGAGACGCCCGACGGCAAGCGCGGGCTCCGCGCCGACCGCGTGCTCATGGCCGTCGGCATTCAGCCGAACACCGAGGGCCTCGGCATCGAGAAGGCGGGCGGCACGCTGGACCGTGGGTTCATCAAGGTGGACCGCGAGCTCAAGATCAACAACGATGGCGTGTATGCCATCGGCGACGTGACGGGCATTATGCCGCTGGCGCACGTGGCGTCGGCCCAGGGCGTCTACGTGGTGGAGAAACTCGCCGGCGAGCAAGTCGCGCGTTTGGACTATGATGCGATGCCGCGGGCCACTTACTGCAATCCGCAGGTCGCGAGCATCGGCATCACCGAGCAGGAAGCGAAGGCGAAGGGCCTGGACGTGAAGATCGGCAAGTTCCCCTTCGTCGCCAATGGGAAGGCGCTGGCCGTGAACGATCGCGACGGCCTCGCCAAGGTCATCGTCGACGCGTCGACCGGCGAGCTATTGGGCGCGCACTTCATCGGCCATGAGGTGACCGAGATGCTGGGCGAGTTCAGCCTGGCTCGGGTGATGGAAGGCACGAGCTTCGAGATCGGCTCGGTGGTCAACGCGCATCCGACCATCTCCGAGGCGATCAAGGAAGCCGTGCTGGCGGCCGAAGGCCGGGCGGTCAACATCTAAGCCACGGGTCGAGCACCAGCGGCTCGACGGGCATCGGAGCGGTCGCCGCCGGATGCCCAGCAACGAACAGGAGTGAGCGCATGGCGAACGGCAAGAAGGCGGGCAGCCAGAAGACGGCCGCGAGGGTCACGAAGGCCGAGGGGCTGGAGCTATACCGGATCATGAAGCAGATCCGCGTGTTCGAGGAGGCTTCCGCGTCGCAATACATGCGTGGGCGCATCCGTGGCTTCCTGCACCTCTACATCGGCGAGGAGGCCATCGCGGCGGGGGCGATCCCCCTGCTGGCGAAGCAGGACTACATCACGACGCACTACCGCGACCACGGCCACGCCCTGGCGCGCGGCATGAGCCCGAACGCAGCCATGGCGGAGCTGTTCGGCCGCGCGACGGGGTCGAGCAAGGGCAAGGGCGGGTCCATGCACTTGATCGACGCCAACATCGGCATGATGGGCGGCTACGCCATCGTCGGCGGCCAGCTGCCGCTCGGCGTCGGCCTGGCGCTCGCGAACAACTACAAGGGCAACGACAGCATCGTCCTCACCTTCCTGGGCGACGGCGCGTTGAGCGAGGGCGAGTTCCACGAGGCGATGAACTTGGCGGCCATCTGGAAGCTGCCCATCATCTTCTTCTGCGAGAACAACCTCTACGGCATGGGCGCGCCCGTGTCGGAGGTGTTCGCCGTCAAGGACATCTACAAGATCGCGGAGCCCTATGGCATCCCCTCGCTGCAAGTCGACGGCATGGACGTGCTCGCCGTCCGCGATGCGATGCGGGACGTGGTGAGGCACGTGCGCCAGGGCAATGGCCCCTACTTCGTGGAAGCCCTCGCCTACCGGTTCCGCGGCCACTCCATGGCCGACCCGAACGAGTACCGGAACAAGGCGGAGGAGGAGTTCTGGAAGCAGCGCGACCCCATCACCTCGTTCCGCGCGTACCTCGTCAACGAGCTGGGCGTCGCCGAGGCCGACATCGACGCGCTGGACCAGGAGGTCGACGCGGAGATCGAGGCGGCGGTGAAATTCGCGGAGGAGAGCCCGGAGCCGGACCTGTCCGAACTGCACACCGACATCACCGCCTAGGGCGAGGGATCGCCCATGCCGGCACGCCGGCCGCGCATGGGCGCGGGGGCGGACGGCCGGCAGCGAGAGCGCGGACGAGGCGAAAGGACCGACATGCCAGTAATCACCTACCGTGAAGCAGTAACCCAGGCGCTGACCGAGGCGCTGGACTCCGACGAGCGCGTGTTCATCATGGGCGAGGACGTCGGCGGCTATGGCGGCTCGTACGCCGTCACCAAGGGCATGCTCGCCAAGTATGGCCCGAAGCGCATCCGCGAGACGCCCATCGCCGAGTCGGTGTTCGTCGGCGCCGGAGCGGGCGCGGCCATGGCCGGCCTGAAGCCCGTGGTCGAGATCATGACGATCAACTTCAGCATCCTGGCGATGGACCAGATCGTGAACCACGCCGCCAAGGTGCGCTACATGTCGGGCGGCCAGCTGTCGTCCGGCGTCATCATGCGGACGGTCACCGGTGGCGGCGCGGGCCTCGCGGCCACGCACTCGCAAAGCCTGGAGCCGTGGTACGCCCACGTGCCCGGCATCTGGGTGGTGACGCCCGCCACGCCCTACGATGCGTTGGGCCTGCTGCGCGAGGCCTTCACGAAGGACGACCCGGTGCTCTTTTCGGAGCACGCCCTCATTTACCGCCTGCGCGGCGAGGTGCCGGAGGAGCACTACACCGTGCCGTTCGGCCAGGCCGCGATCAGCCGCCGCGGCTCCGACGTGACGCTGGTGGCCTATTCGCGCATGGTGCACGTCGCCTTGGACGCCGCGCAGATGCTGGCGAACCAGGGCGTCGAGGCCGAGGTGATCGACCTCCGCACCCTGCGCCCGCTCGACATGGAAACCGTCTTTCAGTCCGTCCGCAAGACCAACCGCGTCGCCGTCGTCGAGGAGGCATGGCGCACCGGCGGGTTCGCGGCCGAAATCGCGTCGCAGATTCAAGAGGCCTGCTTCGACTACCTTGACGGGCCGGTGGCGCGGATCGGCGGCGAGGACGTGCCGCAGCCCTACGCCATCAACCTGGAGCGCGCGACGATCCCCGATGCGAAGAAGGTGGTGAACGAGTTGGCGAAGGTCATTGGGCTCAAGGTCACCGCCTGACCGGACACACGACCCCGGTGCGGTCGTACACTAACCGAGTCACCCAGCGCAGCGCACGGGAGGGACTGGCAGGATGGCAACCCAGGTCGTAATGCCCCAAATGGGCTATGACATGACGGAAGGCACCGTCGTGAAGTGGATCAAGAACGAGGGCGACGCCGTGAAGAAGGGCGACGTCATCGCCGAGATCGAGACGGACAAGGCCACGGTGGAGATGGAGGCCGACGCCGCGGGCGTGTTGCGCCGCATCGTGGTGGGTCCCGGCAACAAGGTGCCAGTGGGAGAGGTGATCGCCTACATCGGCTCGGCCGACG
>VGZX01000003.1 GCA_016872415.1 SAR202 cluster bacterium
CCACCGCGCGACGCCCTGAACGACGGGCCCCCCCCCCCGCCGCGGATCGTCGTGGCCGACGCCCCTCCCGACGTGCCCACAGCCCGGCGACGCTGATGGGCAACTCCAAGGGCGGCGCCGACACGATCGCCTTCTCGGTGTGTCACACCGATCAGCTTGACTTGAACATCCTGATGGGCGCGGCGACGGGACCGTCGATCATGGACGTGATGCCGCCGCAAGGCACCGCCCAGCTCGCCGAGACGCTACGCAACCCCACGCGCGAGAACGTGGAGAAGTTCATGCACCTGTTCGCCTACGACGACTCGTTCGTGACGGACGAGTGGATCGACCTGCGCTGGAATGCGGTGCGGGACCACATGAAGCGGGGCTTCCGCGAGGCACGGCTCAATGGTTTCCAAGGACGCAAGAACTACACGGGCGAGCTGAACAAAGTGCCGAACCCGACCTTGGTCATCTATGGCGAGCACGACCGGTTCGCGGCGATGGACTCCAGCATTTCGTTGATGCGGCACTACCCCAACAGCGAGCTGCACATCCTCCGCAACTGCGGCCACTGGGTGCAGTTCGAGCTGTGGGAAGAGTTCAACGAGCTGTGCACCAACTGGATGAAGCGCCAAAAGCAGCTCCAGGCGATGGCCGCGAAGCAATAGCGTCTGGCCCTTCGAAAGCGAATGAGGAGGCCCCGGCATCGCCGGGGCCTCCTCATTCATGTCGACGACCGTTTCACACGACTGGATGCTATCCCGCGGCGACGGCGCCCTGCTCCACCAGGTGCTTGAGCTCGGGGCGGCGCTTGGAGATGCCGGCCTCCTCCGCCGTCTTGCGGCTCACCTTGCCGGTCTTGAAGAACTCGATATAGACCTTGTTGTGCAGCTCGGGCGTGTCGGTTTGGCCCTGGTGCCCGGTGTTGGCCGGGTAGAAGAACTGCATGTTCTTGAGGTAGTCCTCCTGCTCATGGCCGGCGGCGACAGGGATGAGCACGTCGAGCTGGCCGTACAGATACAGCGCGGAGATGGTGAGGTTCTCCAGACGGTTCTTCAGCATCCACTTCTGCTTCAAGTTGGGGTCTGCTTGAATGCGCTCGCGGGATTTCAGGAACTCGCCGTAGGACTCTTTCTGGAGGTTGCCCATGTAGGCGCGCATCTCCTTCAGGTCGGCGGAGATGCCTTCCTTCCGGACGATGATGAGCTCCATCATCCTGCCCATGCCCTCGGCCGTGCCGTCCCATGGCGGAATGGTGATGCCGCCGAGCTTGGCCCGCTTGGAGCCGTCCGGGTCGAGGCCGAGCTCGGGCTGGAGGTAGGTGGCGATGAGGATGTAGCTGAGCACGCGCTCCGGGTAGTCAACGACGAAATGGGCGGTGTTGGTGGCGCCCATGGAGTTGCCGGACAGGTGGAACTGGTCGAGCTCCATCACGTTAACGAACTGCTTCACGAACTCGACATGGTCGAGGACGCCGTGTCGCGGGCGGAACTCCGGCCGGGTGTCGGAGAGGCCGAAGCCGGGCTGGTCGGGCGCGTAGACGCGAAAGCCGGCCTGGGCCAGGGCGGGCATCATCCAACGGCCCCAGCCGGCGAGGCCGGAGGAGCCCTGAATACCGCCGTGCAGCAGGACGACGGCGGGCCCGGTGTCGCCGGCGGTCATGTAGTGGCAATTGGCGCCGTTGGGCAGGCGGACCCACCGGCTCTGCACCCCGGGGTGCGGCAGCAGATGTTCAGCGGTAAGCGGCATGGCTCCTTCTTTCTTTCCTTCCCTTGGTGTTGATCGTCCTGACCGGCCGATGCCGGAAACGTATCAACGACGGAGCGCCCCGTCAACGTTGCGGCTAGCGCAAGCGACGGGGCGCTCCTTTTCGTCATGGGGCGCGTTGGGGGCTACTTGCCCTTGAAGAAATCGGTGAGCAGGTTCACGGTGAACTCCGGCATCTCCCAGTGAGTGTTGTGGCCGGTCTTCACCATCACGTACTTGGCGCCGGGAATGACCCATGGCTTGCTGGACTTGCTCATGTCGCCGTGCAGCTTGTCGTATTCCTGCGTCCACGTCGGGTAGGGGTCCATCACGTCGCCGGTGCCCCACAGCACGAGCGACGGCACCTTGATGTGGGCGAGGCGCCGGTGCAGCATGTAACGGGCGCGTAGGTCGGGAGTCTGCATAATGTGCAGCAGGCCGGCCAGGCTGTTGAGGCCGTTCGGTTGCGACAGCATCTCGTGCTGCATCTTGGCGAAGTGGTCGATTTGCTCGGCCGTCAGCGACGCCTGGTCGAAGAGGCCGTGCTTGACCTGCCCGGCGATCTTTTCGACGGGCGGCACCTGCGTCATGCCGCCGACGCCGGGGGATATCTGCACGTTGAGGCCGGCGGCGTTGAGCATGGCGAGCTTCTTCACGCGGTCGGGACTCTGGTAGGCGAAGTGGGCGGCCATCCATCCGCCCATGCTGTGCCCGGCGATGTTGGCCTGCCGCACGCCGACGGTGTCCATGAACTCGCGCAGGTGCTCCAGCACCAACTCGAACGTCGGGCCTTCCTTCACGTCGCGCGTGCCTTTGCCGAAGCCGAGTTGGTCGAGCGCGAGCACGTGGAAGCTCTTTGCCAGGCCGGGGATTATGGTGTCGAACGTGTTGGCCGAGTTCGACATGCCCATGCCGTGCAGCAAGATGACCGGATCGCCGGAGCCGGCTTCGATGAACCGGGTCTTACCGAGACTCAGATCGAGGAATTTCTCTTTCGACTGGGTTGCGGTTACCAATGGTGTCCTCCTTTTAGGAATCGTTGGCGCGCCATATCGGGTTGTAGCAGTTCTACCCGTCCCGCGCCGCCGCGTCAACCGAGGGCCGTCGCCGCGGCCCTACGCTGCGCGCAACGTGGCGACGATCTGCCGGATGCTGGGGCGCTGGCCGAACATGAGCAGGTAGGCGCGGAACAGCCGCAGCGTGACGAAGATGGCGATGGCGACAGCCATGGCGAGGATGCCGAGGCTCAAGGCCAGCTCGGGCAGGCTCATGGCGCCGGAGCCATAGCGGATGAGCGCCGCCGTTGGCGATGTCCACGGCAAGTAGCTGAGGATACGGGCCAGGGCGCCGTTCGGGTTGCCGAGCAACGGCATGATGAGCCACAGGGGCACGATGGCCGGTAACACGACGATTACCGTGATCTGGTTCGCCTCGCGCTCGGTGGGGGTGACGGCCCCGAGGGCGCCCATGAGCGTGGCGAAGAAAGCGTAGCCGAGCAGGAAGTAGAGCAGGCCAACGACGATGGCCGCGGGCGGGACAGCGACCTCGAACGGCAGATCGACGCGGGTGCCAAGGACGGCGAGGGCGCCAATGGCGCTGGCCGTCCAAACCGCCATCTGCGTGAGGCCGGCGGCGCCGAGCCCAATGAGCTTGCCCGCCATGAGGTTCTCGGGCCGCAGCGACGAGAGGAGCACCTCCATGATGCGGTACTCTTTTTCCTGGCTGAGGCCCTGGAGCAAGTATCCGGCGGTGGTGAACACCGACGTGAGCAGCAGCAATGCGAAGGCGCCGAGGATGACCAGCGTGCCGAAGTCGGTCGCCGGTTCCGCTGGCGCGCCGGTTTCGTCGATCTGCAATGTAGACAGCACCACCGGCGTGAAGACCCGTTCGGAACGGTTGGAATCGATGTCGGCCAGGATGTTGTCGAGCAGGAAACGCGCGAGCGGGGTGCCGGTCGCGGGGCCGCCGTCGATCGGAATGCCCTGGCTCTCGCGCGTGACCTGCAGCACGTTGCCCGTTTCGAGGTAGTCGGGCGCGATGATGTAGAGCACGCCGATGTCGTCGGCGAGGAGCGCCTCGACGCCTTCGCGCTGGCTCGAGAAAGGCTCGAACGTGGTTGCCCCCTGGTCTCGAAAGCCGGTGAACAGGCCTTCTCCATCGGGGCCCGCCGTCAGGTCGACATAGCCCACGACACGCTGCTCCGGCGGCCGGTCCTGCCGGATGGCCTGCACGACGGTGAGGGCGATGAGGCCGAGCAGCGCGGCGAAGGGCACGAGGGCGGTGAAGATGATGAAGCCGGGGCGCGCGACCGTCGTACGGAACTCGCGGCGGGCCACCAGCAGGGTGCGATTGCGCCTAGCCACGGCGGTCGCGCACCATCCGCAAGAAGATGTCCTCCAGGCTGGGCATCTCGACCTCGAACCGCTCGATGCGCGCGCCCCGCTGAAGCAGACGCGCGAGCACCGCCTCGGGGCGGATATTTCGCAGCAGCCGCATGGAGTAGCCGCCACCATCCCGCTCGATGCCCGTCACGCCGTCGTCGCCGGCCGGTGGCGTGTCGGTCACCATGAAAAGCCGGTCGCCGCGAAAGCGCCGCTTCACGTCAACCAGAAGATCGTCGAGCACGACGGTGCCCTGGTCGATCATGATGACGCGGTCGCACAACTCCTCCACGTCGGTCATCTGGTGCGTGGAGAACAAGGTTGCGGCGCCGCGCGCCTGTTGCTCGCCAACGACGGTCTTCATGAGGCGCACGTTCACCGGGTCGAGGCCGGAGAACGGCTCGTCGAGCACGATGACGTCTGGCTCGTGGAGGATGGTCCCGGCGAAGGCGATGAGCTGCGTCATGCCCCGGCTCAATTCCCTTACCTGCTTCGCGCGGTGCGCCGTCATGCCAAGGCGGTCGAGCAGCACATCGGCCCTCCGGCGGGCGTCGTCGCGCGTCATACCCTTCAGCTCGCCAAGGTATTGCAGCATCGGGATGACGCGGACATCGCGGTAAAGCCCGCGCTCCTCGGGGAGGTAGCCGATCGCCTCCTGCGCTTGCTGGTCCAGTGGGCGGCCGTCGATCGTCACCGTGCCGCGGTCGGGCCGGAGAATGTTCAGCACCATGCGGATGCTGGTGGTTTTGCCCGCGCCGTTCGGGCCCACCATGCCGACGATCTCGCCGGGGCGAATGCGAAACGACACGTCGCGAACGACATCACGGGTGCCGAACCGTTTCCAGAGGCGGTCGGCGGCGATGGCGTCGCTGGCCGAGGCGGTGGTCACGAATGTCTCGCCATTACCATGAGGCTGCGTAGGTTACCAGAGGCGCCGCGATGGCGCACCCCCCGTCGCGACGAAATGGAACCGCGCGGCTGCTAGGATCGTCTCCGTCATGGAACATCGCACTCGAGGTATTGGACATGTCGCGGACCCTGCCGATGGCCGCATTGCTCGTGTTGGGGCTGCTCGCGTGCAACGCCCAGCCCACGCCAACCCCCACGCCGGACCCAAATGCCGCGCTGCGCGGCGGCGTGCTGGCGACCTTCGACGTGACCGGCAACCAGTTCAAGGCGTGGGTCACGAACGACGAGACGATCGACGAGCTGCTCCGTTGGGAGCGCGGCGAGCGCGAGTCGGGAATTCCGAATGGGAAGGTGCGGCGCGGGCGACCATAACACGCCCTACGACTGGCACCTCGATCCCGAGGAGACGGAGATCGCCGACGTGACCATCGAGCTGTGCGATAGCTCGCCGGTCTACGTGCAGGAGCACTTGGACGAATGGATCGAGACCGTTGGCCGGTATTGCCCCTGGGGCGCCGAGCTGGTGAGCCTGCGGGATTTCCGGTGAGCGCGCCACATCGCCGGCCGGCCGACGCGGGCGCCTGGCCGCGACGGATTTAGGCGGGGTTTGGGCAACCGAGGTGCCGTTTCGGCGATCGCCACCGTGTCGCATCGGCCAGCGACGCGCTCTGTTATGGTTTCGTGGGGAGGTAAGGGCATGCGCGTGTTGGTGGCTGGAGCGACCGGGTTCATCGGTGGCGCGTTGTGCGCCGAGCTGGTGGCCGCCGGCCATGAGGTCGTGGTGCTCTCGCGCGACGCCGCATCGGCACGGGCAAGGCTGCCCATGGTCGCCGGCGCGTTCGCGTGGCCTTCCCCCACGGCGGCGGCGCCGCCGCCGGACGCATTCGACGGTGTCGATGGCGTCGTCAATCTCGCCGGCGAGCCCGTGAGCGGCCGGTGGACCGATGGGAAGAAGCGCCGCATTCACGACTCGCGGGCGCTGGGCACGCGGCATCTCGTGCAGGCGATGGGGGGCTTTGCCCGCCGCCCGCGCGTGCTCGTCAACGGCAGCGCGGTGGGGTATTACGGCAACCGGGGCGACGAGGAGCTCACCGAGGCGAGCCCGCCGGGCGAGGACTTCTTGGCCGGCGTGTGCAGGGACTGGGAGGCCGAGGCGCGCCGGGCGGAGGAGCTTGGCATGCGTGTCGTGCGGTCGCGCACGGGCCTGGTGCTCGGCAGCGACGGCGGGATGTTACGGCCCATGCTGCCGCTGTTCCGCTTCGGCCTCGGGGGGCCGCTGGGTGACGGCAACCAGTGGTGGCCGTGGGTGCATCGGCGCGACGTGGTGGGCATGGTGAGGCTGGCCTTAGAGGACGACCGGATCGCGGGCCCGCTGAACGCGACCGCGCCCAACCCGGTGCGCCAGGGTGTGTTCGCGAAGACGATGGGACGCGTGCTGGGCCGGCCCGCGCTCGTGCCCGTGCCGGCATTCGCGCTGCGGCTGGTGTTGGGCGAGTTCTCGGCGGAAGTATTGAACAGCAAGCGGGTGCTGCCGAGGGCGGCGTCGCGCGCCGGCTATCGGTTCCACTTCGCCGACCTCGAAACGGCCCTCCGCGACGCGCTGCGAAAGCCAGCGCGCGTCACCTCCTCGGCGGCGCCCCCGTAGCCGCCACCGCGCCCGGCGCCGGCCAGCGACAGCTCGGCGATCCGCGCGAACAGGCGCAGCGGCGCGGAGAGGTACTTGTCTCGCCGGAGCACGACGCCATAGGTAGTGCGGCCGCGAAACTCCGGGGGTATGACGATCGCCTCGAGGCGGCCTTGGTCTTCTTGCGTGAGGCAAATGCCGGAGGTGACGGCGATGCCGAGCCCCAGCCGCACGTAATGTTTCAGCGCGTCGGTCGTGCCGAGCTCGAACGCCACGTTGAACGGAAGCCCGAGCCGCTCCAGCGCTTGCGCCACGCGGCTGTGCGCGGGGTCGCCGCGCTCCGGCACGATCAGCGGGTAACGCATCACGTTCTCGCGAGTGAGCAGGTCGGTGAAGGCCGGCTTGCCCAGTCGCAGCAACGGATGGCCGAGCGGCACCAACAGGTAGGCGTCGAACGACTTCCATGCGTGGAAGGCCAGGCCGCCGTCGACTGGGACCTGCGACACGATGCCCAGGTCGGCCTCGCCCGAGCGCACCATTTCCAGCACCTCGGGCACGCCGCGACTGACGATGCGGAGGCGCACGTCGGGGTGCTCCTGCATCATGCGTTGCACGACGGACGGCAGCAGATACCGCAGCGTGGCCTCCTGTGTCGCGATGGAAAGTGCGCCGCCGCTCGCGCCGGCAAGCAGCTCTTCTTGGAAACGGCGCAGACGGTCGAACAGCGACACCGCCATGTCCACCAGCTGCCGGCCGACGGGGGTGAGCCGCAACCGGCCGCCGGGCGCCTCGTACAGCTTGTGGCCGACCTGTCGCTCCAGCGCCGAGGTGAGATGGTCGACGAACACCGGGGTGGTCACGCGCGCTCCTCCGTGGCTGGGATGTCCGGCACGCCAACCGCGCGTCGCGGCCGCGGCAGGAACCGCCCGGTCCGCGCCATGTACGCACGGTACGCGGCGCCGAGCTCCGATGAGGCCAAGCGGCGCTCCTCGCGCGCCGCCGTGACATTGAGGGCCACGAACCCGTAGGCAGCGGCGGCAAGTGCCATCGGTTGCGCACTCGCGAGGAAGGCGCCGGCGAGGGCGAGCAAGAACGCGGAATAGAACGGATGCCGCACGCGGGCGTACGCGCCGTGCATCACAAGGTGCCGTGGAGCGTCGTCATCCTGATGCCACAGCGCGACCGGCCGGCGGTGCGTGCCCAGCGTCAGCATGATGAATCCGACCGAGGCCGTGGCGAGCGCGACGCCCGCCGTCTCGATGGCACCGTGCCGCCAGAGGCGCGGCGCGAGCCAGGTGTTGACGCCGGCGAACGAGATGACGGTCGCGGCGAATGCCGTGAAGAATGGCAGCGCCGTGAGCCACCACCGGAGGTTGAGCCGTCCGCCTTTCTCGAAGAAGACCCGTGGCAATGAGCCGATCAGGGCGAAGTTCATGACGACCACAGTGAACGCCGCTGCGCTCATCGACAAGCCCTCCCGCGACGATTTCCCCATCCCAGGCGAGCCCGCCGGCAGCGCTCCATCGTTGGGCTCGCCCCAGCGCCATCATTCTTGGGCGTGTGGCAGCGCGACGCCACGGCAAGACAGCGGGAGGCCCATAAGGAATGCATATGACCGGAGGCGGATGGCGCACCGAAGCGCGGAGCGAGGCCAAGGAAAGTGTCGGATCGAGGGAGTATCCGGACGGCTCGCGGCTAGGCGCGGCGCGTGAGCGCCGAGGCGGCGGAGCAGGCACGGGGCTGTTGACGGCTCCCGTCTGGTGGACCTGAGGGGACTTGAACCCCTGACCTCCTCAATGCCATTGAGGCGCGCTCCCAACTGCGCTACAGGCCCACGCAAGGGCGCTGGAGCATGTGCCCCAGCGCACCAGCAATCATAGCACCGGCAGCTGCCTGCTCACAACCGCGTCACAGCGGCGGGCGGCGCGTGTGCCAGTCCGTTGCGCCCTGATAGGCATGCGCCGCGCGTAGCACAAGCGCGTCCTCGAATGGCCGCCCAACGAGCTGCAGCGAGAGCGGTAGCCCCTCCGCCGAGAACCCATTTGGCATGGTGGCCGCCGGCAGCCCCACGACGTTGAATACTCGCAGCATGCGGTTGAACGTGTCGCGAATCGCCATCTCGCGTCCATCCCACGTGACCATGAGCTGGTCAATGGGTGGCGCCGGCGTCCAAGAGGCGGGCGTCGCCAACAGGTCGACCTGCTGGTAGACGCACTTGAGGGCACGGCCGAGGACGACGCGGGCTCGCATGGCATGCGGGTAGCTGGGGGCCGGCATGAAGAAGCCGCTGAGCATGCGTATGCCGACCGCGCGGTCGAACTTGTCGAAGTCGGAGCGCAGCCGGCGCCCGTACAGGGCCACGGCTTCGGCGGTGATGATGGTGCCGGCGATGGCGTTGGCCGTGGCGAGCTCGGGGATGTGGACCTCGCTGATGAACGCGCCGAGACGTCGCAGCTCGTCGATGGACTTGTCGAAGGCAGCCTCGACCTCGGGCCGCACCATCTCGCCGATCCATGCGCGGGGCACCCCAATGCGGACGCCACGGATGCCGCCGTCGATCTCGCGCATGTAGTCGTGCCGGGGCTGGTTGGCCGAGTAGGGGTCGAGCGAGTCATGGCCGGCAAGCGCGTTCATCGCGATAGCGACGTCTTGCGCGGTACGAGCCATGGGGCCGGCGTGGTCGAGCGACCAACTGAGTAGGTTCACGCCATGCCGGCTGACCAGGCCGAAGGTTGGCTTGAGGCCGGTGAGGCCGCAGAACGCGGAGGGGAGCCGTATGCTGCCGCCGGTGTCGGAGCCAAGGGCGAGCGGCGCGAACCCTGCGGCCACGGCGGCCGCCGAGCCAGCACTCGATCCGCCCGGCAAGCGCCCCGGCTTCCAGGGGTTCTCGGGAATGCCGTAGTGCGCGTTGCGGCCGGTCGGGTCGAACGCGAATTCGGTCGTCTTCACCTTGCCGATGGAGTAGGCGCCCGCCTCTTGCAGCTTGCGGACGGCGGTGGCGTCGGTGTCGGGCACGAAGTCGGCGTCCAGCAGCGAGCCGGAAGTGGTGCGGACGCCTGCCGTCCAGTAGAGGTCCTTCGTGGCGAAAGGGATGCCGTGGAGCGGCCCTTTGTATGCGCCCCGGGCGATCTGGCTTTCAGCCTCCCGGGCCGCGTCGAGGGCTTGCTCGGTGGTCTGGGTGATGAACGCGCCGACCCTCGGCTCGAGCTGCTCGATGCGTTGGACGAACGCTCGCGCCACCTCGACCGGCGAGACGCTCTTGCGCTGGATGCGTCGGCCAAGCTGCGCGACGGTGAGCTGCGTGAGGTCGTCGGTTCGGGTGGTCATGCGCCACCCCCGCGCAGGTAGGCGTCAGGGTCGTTCGCGTCGATACCGCTGGTGTCGATGGCCCACAGTGACTCGACGTTGCGGAGGAGCGTCCGCACCTCTGGGTAGAGCGCCTCCAGCAGATGCAGGTCGGAAGCGACGCCGATCTCTCGCGCGTACCAGAAGAATGCTTCCTTGCTGAGCCCGCCGTCGGCTCCGGTCGTCACGGAACGCCTCCATGGTGAGAGTGGCCGCAGTATAGCGTTCTCGCGCGGCTGCGTGCGGTGCGATAATGGTGGACGTGACAGTTCGCGCTATTGTCTTCGACTTCGACGGCACGATCTTGGAAACCGAGAGTCCCGCGTATGAGAGCATGCGCGAGATATTCGACCGGCTTGGCGTGCCGTTGACCATGGACATCTGGGGCCGGGTCATCGGCGGCACCGCAGGCAAGTTCGACATCTTCGACTTGCTGGAGTCGCGCCTCGGCCGCATGCTCGACCGCGATGCCTTGCGCTCGGAGCAACGCGCGAAGCACCACGACATCGTCATGCGGCTGCAGGTGTTGCCGGGCGTGGCCTCGCACCTGCGCGAGGCCAAGTCGCGCGGGCTGAAGCTGGCGGTCGCGTCGAGCTCCTCGCGTGGCTGGGTGGAGGGCCATTTGGAGCGACTGGCGTTGCTGCCGCACTTCGATGCCCTGCGGACGCGGGACGACGTGGCGAGGACGAAGCCGGAGCCCGACGTGTACCTGGCCGCGCTCGCGGCGCTCGGCGTTGAGCCGCACGAGGCAATCGCCATCGAGGATTCGCCCAACGGCGTCACGGCGGCGCGGGCGGCCGGCATCTTCTGCGTGGCCGTGCCCAACTTGCTCACGCGCCAGCTATCGCTGGAGCATGCCGACCTCGTGGTCGAGACGCTGGAAGCGATACGCTTGGAGCAGCTGCTGACCATGGCGGTGGCGCGACATGCCGCCGCGCGGGCAACGCTTGGGCCGGCGCTGCCGCCGACCGGCTAGAGCTCGGGCTTCCGCAGGTGATGGTCGGTCGCCTGCTGGAAGGCATGGGCGGCGCGTAGCACCAAGGGGTCGTCGAACCACTTGCCGGCTAGCTGTAGGCTCAACGGCAGCCCGTCGCGCGAGAACCCAGCCGGGAGGGAGACGGCCGGCACCCCGTTGATGTTGTAGATGCGCATCATGCGGAGCACCAGCTCGACGTGGTGCACCTCCTTGCCGCGCACCGTCACCAACTTTTGGCCGATAGGGAACGCGGGCACGAGGTTCGCCGGTGTCGCCAGCAGTTGGTAGGTCTGGAATACCTGCGCGAATTTTCGACCCAGCCCGCGACGCAGCCGCTGCGCGTGGACATAGGCGGTCGCGGGAACGAAGAAGCCCGTCTCGATGCGCCGACGGATGTCTTGGTGGTATTCCTTGGCGTGCGCCTTCAAGCGGTCGCGGTGCATCTCCGCGACCTCGACGCCGCTGATGACCGGGAACATGGCGTCGGTCTGATCGAGCTCCGGTATCTTCACCTCCTCGACCCTTGCGCCGAGCGACTCCAACGTCTTGAGCGCGTTGAGGAACGCCGTCTCGACCTCGCCATCCCACAGCGGGCGAATGTAGTCCCACGGCACGCCGACGCGCATGCCGTCGATGCCATTGCGGATGCCGCGCGTGTAGTCGGTCTTCGGGCGCTGGACCGTCGACGCGTCGCGTGGGTCATGGCCGACGAAGACGTTGAGGGCGATGGCGCAGTCCAGGGCGGAACGGGTCATGGGGCCGACATGGTCGAGGCTCCATGAAATGCCGGTGACGCCGAAGCGGCTGACGAGGCCGAAGGTCGGCTTGATGCCCGTGATGCCGCAGCTGGCTGACGGCATGCGGATGGAGCCGCCGGTGTCAGTGCCGATGGCGAGCGGCACCACGCGGGCGGCGACCGCGGCCGCGGAGCCGGTGCTGGAGCCGGTCGTCACGCGGCCCGTGTTCCAAGGGTTGCGGGCGTCGCCGAACCGGGCGTCGTGCTCGATGCTGCCGTAAGCGAACTGGACGGTGCTCGTCTTGCCGACGCCGATGGCTCCTGCCTCGGTGAGCCGGGCGACGACGGTGGCGTCCTCGGATGGAATGTGGTCCTTCTCGAAGTAGGCGCCGGACGATGTTGGCACGCCCTTGGTCGCCACCAGGTCCTTCACCCCAAGCGGGATACCGTGGAGGGGGCCGCGATACTTGCCGTTCAGGATCTCGGTCTCGGCGGCGTGCGCGGCGGCCATCGCGCGTTCCGGCGTGAGCGTGATGAAGGCGTTGATCTTCGGCTGCAACGCCTGGGCGCGAGCCAGCGTCGCCTCCATCACCTCGACCGGCGACACCTGCTTCGCCTTGATGTGTTTGCCCAGCTCGGCGATGGACATGTCGGTGAGCGATCGAATGGCGGTCGTCACGGTTATCGCGCCTCCGAGCCTGGTGTGTAGACGTCCGCCGGCTCGGCCGAGCCGGCATCGATCGCTTCGAGGCCGACGATGCCGCGCAGCACGCCACGCGTGTCCTCGTACAGGCGCGCGAGGTGCTCGCGGTCGGACAGGTCGAGGCCCGCTTGGCGGGCGATCGCCAGGAAGGCGTCATACGACAGGCCTGGCTGGTTGCTGGAGCGTTCACCCCAAACCATGGCGGACCTCCGTTTAGCCGTGCCGGTTGCCGATCTTGATGGCCGAGGGCAAGTGAGGGCCGTCGCCGCCGATCGAGCCCTCGTAGCGCAGCACCGTGCCATAGTATGTCGGCCCTTGCGTGTCGACCAGCAGTGGCATGAGCTTGGCGACCCATTCGGCGTTCGCTCGCGCGGCGGCCTCGTACTCGCGTTGGTCGTGGTGGATCGACACGAGGAACAGGTGGTCCTCGTCTTGGCTCAAGAACGAGTACGCGGGGCGGCTCGTCCGGTGCTTTTCGGCTTCGCCCCACTCCTCGAAGAGGGCGATGACCTTGTCGAAATTGCCGGGCTTCGGTCGCATGTGCGTGAGCTGCACGATCATGGTGGTCCTCCCGTGCGATGGGGGCTGGCTAGCCGCGGCCTTTCTTGCGGTCGCCCTCGGAGAGCAGCTCCAGCTTCGGCTTCCAGACCGACGCGGGGCGCTTGAGCCTGGTGGGATTGCCCCATGTATCGTCGTAGGTTACCTCTTCAACGGGCAACCGGCTCTTGAGGCCGTGGCTTCCTTGTGGCACGCCGATCGGCAGCAACGTGGCGGCGTAGGCGTTGGGGCCCAGGCCGAGGATGCGACGCAGGTCGTCTTGCCGGCGGCGCACCACGGCGCTGATGTTGCCGCCGTAGCCCAGCGCCCGCGCGGCGAGCAGCATGTTCTCGATGGCGGGCATGGTGGCGCCGACGGCGGTTGCCTCGTCCGGAGGCTCGTTGCCGCTGGAGATGCCGCAGACGACGATGATCACCGGAGACTCGGCCATGTGCTCGCCGAGGTAAAGTTCGCCGCTGTCCAGCTTGCGATTGGGGTTGCTCGACGTCACCCAGTTGACGAGCTCGCGGTAGAGGTCGCCCAGCTGGCGCTTGATCCGCGGATCGCGGACGACGATGAATTTCCACACTTGGCGGTTACCGCCGTTCGCGGCCTGGATGCCGGCGTCGAGAATCTTGTAGACGTCCTCGTCGGGCACCGGCAAGTCGTGGCGCAGCTTGCGCGTGGCGCGGGTCGTGTAGATGGCGTCGAATAGGTCCATGCTGCCTGTTGGCATGCTGCACGCTCCCGAAACCGCGGAGCCCCTTTAGAAGCGGGGCGCTTGGTTCCACCTTTCGGAGTAGGTTACTTCCTCGACCGGCTTGCGTGTCTTCGGCCCATGTTTGCCCTGCGGATAGCCGATTGGCAGCATGCACACGATTTTGCACTCATCCGGAATGCCGAGCAGTTCTTTTACTTCCTTTTCATACATATTGATGGCGCTGGTGAGGTTACTGCCCAGGCCGAGGCCGCGCGCGGCCAGCAGCATATTCTGCACCGCGGGGAGGCACATGTAACCGGCGCTCGCCGCGTCGACGGGCTTCCATTCGCCGACCGCCTGCCCGTAGTTTGGCGTGGCGACGACGAAGATGATCACGGGCGATTCGCCGGCGTGCTCTTGCAGGTAGCGTTCGCCCGAGTTGGCGATGTGGTTGGGGTTGGGGTTGTCGTCGGGGCCGAGCACCCGCAGGGCCGCCTGGCGGTACCATTCGCCGATCCGGTTCTTCGTGGCCGGGTCGCGGACGACGGCGAAGCGCCACAGCTGGCGGTTTGCGCCGTTGGTGGCCTGCGTTCCAGCCTCGATGATCGCGCGGACATCGGATTCGGAGACTGGCTTGTCGTGCCGCAGCTTGCGGATGGCGCGCGCGGTGTAGATGGCTTCGAACAGCCCGATCTCGGGGCGACTGGCGGCCATGGGCCCTCCCGCGCGACGTTTTCGCCGGAGTATACGACGGAGTCGAAGGCCGCGCGTGGGCCGGTCGAGCAGCCACTAGCCCGCCGAACCCGGCGAGCGGCACCGGTGCGGGGCGCTGGGTGCGACGAGTGGAACTACGTCGTGGCCGCTTTTGCCTTGCCCTTGGGCTTGGCCTTTGCCGCGGCCGGGATTGCCACACCGTTGGCGTGGCCGTTGCCGCCGGTCTTGCGCCTGCCGTTGCGCGAGGCGCCATTGGCCGCCGCCTGCGTCGACAGGTCGCCCCTGTGGCGCGTGAGCACCTCCCGCAGGTATTCCCCCGTGGACGAGGTCGGGTGGTTCGCGATCTGTTCGGGCGTGCCGGTCGCGACGACGGTGCCGCCCTTGAGCCCGGCGCCGGGGCCCATGTCGATGATCCAGTCCGCGCTTTTGATCAGGTCGAGGTGATGCTCGATGAGCAGCACGGTGTTGCCCTGGTCCACCAGGCGGTGAAGCACGCGCAGCAGGTGCGCGCAGTCGTCGAAGGCGAGGCCGGTCGTGGGCTCGTCGAGGATGTAGAGAGTCTTGCCCGTGGCGCGCTTCGACAGCTCCGTCGCCAGCTTCACGCGCTGGGCTTCGCCGCCGCTGATTGTCGTCGCCGGCTGGCCGAGACGGATGTAACCGAGGCCGACGTCGTCGAGCGTCTCGAGCTTGCTCCGGATCCTCCCGATGTTCGAGAAGAACTGGTTGGCCTTCGACACGGTCATGTTCAGGATATCGGCGATGCTCTCGTCCTTGAACTTGATCTCCAGCGCGTCGTCGTTGTAGCGCTTGCCGTGACACACTTCGCACGGCACCGTCACGTCGGGCAGGAACTGCATCTGTATCTCGACGTAGCCATCTCCCTGGCATGCCTCGCAACGGCCGCCCTTCACGTTGAACGAGAAGCGGCCCGGCTCGTAACCGCGGGCCTTCGCCTCGGGCATCGTCGCGAACAGCTCGCGGATGGGCGTGAAGGCGCCGGTGTAGGTCGCCGGGTTACTGCGCGGCGTGCGGCCGATGGGCGACTGGTCGATGTTCACGACCTTGTCGATATGGTCGAGGCCGGTCACCCCGTCGGAGAGGCCGGGGCGCTCCTTCGCCTTGTAGAAGCGTTGCGCCAGCCACTTATACAGCACGTCGTAGATGAGCGTAGACTTGCCGGAGCCCGATACCCCGGTGACACACACGAGCATGCCGAGCGGTATGTCGACGTCAACGCCGCGCAGGTTATTCTCTCGCGCGTTCTTGATGTGCAGCCACGCTCCGTTCCCGGGGCGCCGTCTCGCCGGCAGGGGTATCTCCTTGCGGCCGGAGAGGTAGGCGCCGGTGAGCGATTCCGGCGCGCGCTCGATCTCCTCCACGCTGCCCTGCGCGACGATGCGTCCGCCGTGCTCGCCGGCGCCGGGACCGAGGTCGACGAGATGGTCGGCGGCGCGCATCACCGCCTCGTCGTGCTCGACGATGATCACGGTGTTGCCGAGGTCGCGCAGGCGTTGCAGGGTGCCGATGAGCCTCGCGTTGTCGGCGGCGTGCAGCCCCACCGAGGGCTCGTCGCATACGTACAGCACGCCCATGAGTCCGGATCCGATTTGCGTCGCCAGGCGGATGCGCTGTGCCTCGCCGCCGCTCAAGGTGCCGGCCGTGCGGGAAAGCGTGAGGTAGTCGAGCCCAATGTCGAGCAGGAACTTGAGCCGTCCCTCGATCTCTTTCAGTATCTGGTTCGCGATGGTCTGCTCGCGCGTGGTGAGGCGCGCCGCGTCGCGGTGGTCCGGCCAGCGCGGCTTGAATGCCGGCATTTCGGCGGCGCCGACGATGGCGCGGCTCCACTGCGAAGCCTCGGCGACCGATAGGTTGGTGACGTCGATGATGTTCCGGTCGGCGATGGTGACGGCGAGCGACTCCGGCTTCAGCCGGGCGCCGTTGCAGGCCCCGCAGGGGCTGGCCGTCATGTAGCGCTCGATCTCGCCCCGAATGAAGTCGGACTCGGTTTCCTTGTAACGCCGCTCGAGATTCGGGATCACGCCCTCGAAGTTGGTGTCCCACTCGAACTCACGGCCCTGGTGCGTGCGGTGGCGCATGGTCACGCTGCCGGCGCCCTCTCCATGGAGGATCAGGCGCACGGCTTTCTCCGGCAGGTCCTTGAAGGGCACCTTCGTCGAGAAGCCGGCCTGCTTCGCCAGCGAATTCAACAGGCTGTAATACCACGGCGTGGAGGAGCCCGCGCGCGCCCACGGCTGCACCGCGCCCTCCGAGATCGGCAGGTCCTTGTTCGGCACCACGAGGTCGGGGTCGACGATGAGCTTCATGCCCAGGCCGGAGCACTCCGGGCAGGCGCCGTGGGGGCTGTTGAACGAGAAGGTGCGCGGCTCGATCTCCGCGAAGGAGATGTTGCAGTACGCGCAGGCGAAATGCTCGGAGTAGACGCGCTCCTCGCTCGTGTCGGCATCGACGGTCCGCATGAGGCCGCCGCCGTACTTGAGCGCCTGCTCGACGGAGTCGACGACGCGGCTGCGCTCGGTTTCCTCGTCGAGCACCAGGCGGTCCACCACGATGTCGATGTCGTGCCAGAACTTCTTGTCGAGCACGATGTTGTCCTCGAGCGACTTCACCTCGCCATCGACGCGCACGCGCACGAAGCCGAGCTTCCGCGCCTCGTCGAGGATTTCCTTGTGCTCGCCCTTCTTGTGCGTGACCTTGGGCGCAAGCAGCATGAGCCGCTTGCCGTGCTGGTCTTGGATAATTTCCACGATTTGCTGCACGGTCTGCCGCGCCACGGGGCGCCCGCAGTTGTAGCAATGCGGATGGCCGACGCGCGCGAACAGCAGGCGCAGGTAGTCGTAGATCTCGGTGACGGTGCCGACGGTCGACCGGGGGTTGTTCGACACGCCCTTCTGGTCGATGGAGATCGCGGGCGACAGCCCCTCGATGTAGTCAACGTCGGGCTTGTCCATGCGACCGAGGAACTGGCGAGCGTAGGCCGAGAGCGATTCGACATAGCGGCGCTGGCCTTCGGCGTAGATGGTGTCGAAGGCCAGCGTGGACTTGCCGGAGCCGGACGGCCCGGTGATGACGACCAGCTTGTCGCGGGGAATGACCACGTCGACGTTCTTCAGGTTGTGCTCGCGCGCACCCTTAACGACGATGTTTTCGAGAGCCAAATTGTGCCTCGACAAGGTATTAGCGGGAAAATCGGGCGACGCCGGACGCGGCGAAGCCCCGAACATCCATGGTAGCACCGCTGCCTAGTCCATGGCAGGGTGCCCCGTCGCGGGGCGAATTAGGCGCGCTGCTCGCCCGGCACGCTCACCAGCACGCGGCCGTCGCGCACCTCCGCCCGGTACGCCGCGGTATCGGTGGTGTAACGGTCGAGGCACTCGCCGGTGCGCAGGTCGAAGAGGGCGCCATGCTCCGGGCATTGCACCTTACCGGCGAACACCGCGCCGCCGGCGAGCGGGGCCAGCGCGTGCGGGCACTTGGCCTCGATCGCGTAGACGTCCTTGCCATCCCAGAACAGCGCGATCTCGTGGTAGCCGCGTGCGGGATGGCGGAAATCGAATGTCTTGGTGCCCCAACGCTTGATGTCGTCCAGCGAGCAGAGGTCGAAGACATCGGCGCCGGTGCCCATGGCGCTAGACCCTCGTCTCACCCGGCGCGATGACGTGGACACGGCCGTCGCGGACCTCGGCCCGGTATGCCGTGGTGTCGGTGGTGTAGTGGTCCAGGCACTTGCCGGTACGCAAATCGAATAACGCCCCGTGGCCCTGGCAGCGGACGGTGCCATTGCTGGGTGTCGTGCCTTCCAAGGGCCAGAAAGTGTGGGGACAGGCATTCTCGATGGCATGTACCTCCGCGCCGTAGAGGAAGACGGCGATCTCGTGCTCGCCGAACCGAGGGTGGTTGAAGGCGAAGGCCTTCGAGCCCCATTGCCTGAGCTCTTCCAGCGAGCAGACATCGAACGCGCCGGGTTCGGAGGCCATGCAGGTCACGCCCTCGTCTCGCCGGGGGCAATGATGTAGACGCGGCCGTTTTCGACCTTGGTTTGGTAGGCCTGCGTGTCGATGGTGAAGCGGTCGAGGCAGGCGCCCGTCGCCAGGTCGAAGATTGCTCCATGGGATGGGCACGTGACGCGGCCGCGCTCGATGGGGCCGTTCGCCAACGAAGCGAACAGGTGCGGGCAGAGGTTCTCCAACCCGTAGACCGTGGAGCCATCCCAGAACACCGCGATCTCGTGCAAGCCGAACTCGGGATGGCGGAAGTCGAACGCCTTGGCGCCGGCGGCCTTGAGCTCTTCCAGCGAGCACACGTCGAACATGCTGGTGGTCGTGGACATGGATCGTTGCTCCCTAGGGATGGTCGTGGAGCGGAGGCCGGGCTATTGCAGCTCGATGAGGGGGGTGCCCGCGTTCACGCTCTGGTCTTTCTTGATCTTGACGTTCTTGACGACACCGCTGTGCGCCGACCGCACGCTCTGCTCCATCTTCATGCTCTCCAGCGTGCACAGCTCGTCGCCGGGATTGATCACCTGTCCCTTGGTGACCGTGACGTTGACGACACGCCCCGGCAATGGGCAACGGATCGTCTTGTCATTGCCTTGCATGATGCCGCGCAGCCCGGCCACCTCTTGCTTGCGCTCTTGCTTCGCGGGCGTGCCCGAGCTGACGCGCGCCGGGCCCACGGGAGAGTCGAGCTCCACCAAGTAGCTCTCGCCGTCGACGACGACCTCCACCGGGCTCTGGTACACGTCGCCGACCTCGATGTTGTACCACTCGCCGTTGACGCGCACGCGCATCCGTCGCATGGCTAGGCCACCCCGCTGCCGAGCCGGCCGACCACCTGGGCCCGCCGCCCGAAAATGCGCCACTTGTTCGGCTGGCCGCCCTCGCTCTTCTCGCGCGCCTGGGCGATGGCGAGCGCGATGGCCGCCACCAGTTCGTTGCCCATCGCCTGGTGCGGCTCCTTCAGGTACCCCTCCAAGAAGCCGGTGGTGTAGGCGCCGCTCTTGAAGGTGGGGTGGTTGAGCACCCGCTTGATGAGCGGAATGTTATTGATGACCCCGCCGGTCTTGAAACGGTCCAGGGCCTTCTGGAGGTTGGCGATGGCGGCGTCGCGATCGTCGCCGCGAGCGATCACCTTTGCCATCATCGGTTCGTAATAGGGCGAGACGGAGTAACCCTCGTACAAGGCGGTGTCGACCCGCACGCCGTCGCCGTCCGGCAACGCTAGGTGCTCGACCGTGCCCGACGTGGGCAGCAGGGTGGACGGGTCCTCTGGGTAGATGCGCGCTTCGATGGCGGCACCGGAATGGTGGATGTCGTCTTGGGCGATCGGCAAGTGCTCGCCCGCCGCCACGAGTAGCTGCAACTCGACGAGGTCGACCCCGGTGGCGACCTCGGTGATGGGGTGCTCCACCTGGATGCGGGTGTTCATCTCCAGAAAGTAGAACTGGCCGGAGTCGCCATCGAACAGATACTCGATGGTGCCGGCATTGTAGTAGCCGATCTTCTTCACGAGGCGCACCGCCGACTCGACGAGCGCCTGGCGCGTTTCCGGGGTGAGCTTCGCGGAGGGCGTCTCCTCGATCACCTTTTGGTTGCGCCGCTGCACCGAGCAATCGCGTTCGTAGAAGTGCAGCGCCCCGCCATGAAGGTCGCCCATCACTTGCACCTCGATGTGCGACGCCTTCACGATGCGCTTCTCCAGGTACACGCGGCTGCTATCGAACGCGCCGGCGGCCTGGGCGCGGGCTCGCTCGAGTGCCGTCGCGAGGTCCTCCGGTCTTTCGACGACACGAATGCCCATGCCGCCGCCGCCGTCGGCGGCCTTCACCATGAGTGGAAAGCCAATGCCTTTGGCCGCCTTCGCCGCCGCGCGGTCGCTCACCGTGCCCTCGGTGCCGGGGATCACGGGCACGCCGGCGGCCTTCGCCAGCTTGCGCGCCATCACCTTGTCGCCCATCTGCTCCATCGCCTTGGCCGATGGGCCGATGAACGCGAGACCGGCATCCTCGGCGGCCTTCACAAACTCGGGCTTCTCGGAAAGGAAGCCGTAGCCTGGGTGAATGGCGTCGGCCTTGATCTTCTTCGCGGCCTTGATGATGTTGGGGATCCGCAAGTAGCTCTCGCGCGCGGGCGGCGGGCCGATGCGGACGGCCTCGTCGGCCATTCGCACGTGCAGGGCGTCGGCGTCGGCGTCGGAGTAGACGACGGCCGCTTGGATGCCGACCTTGTGACATGCCCGAATGACGCGGCAGGCGATCTCGCCTCGGTTGGCGATGAGCACTTTTTTGAACATGGGGGTTCATTCTACCAGAGGAGGCTGGCCGTGACGCCCACCCTGGCTTACGCGATGTAAGGGACTGGCGGCGTCCAAAGGGACCAGCATGAGAAGCCGGCGGGTCCCGCGCCGCGTTATTTCCGCCGCTTACGCAGCTCGGCCCAGACCGCATCCGGCGGAATGCCGGCGTCGGCCAGCAGCACCATCGTGTGATAGAAGAGGTCGGCCACCTCGCCCGGCAGGCGGCCCACGTCGCGCGTGACGGCGGCCAGGGCGACCTCGATGCCCTCCTCCCCCACCTTCTGCGCGATGCGCGCCGTGCCGCTCTCGAACAGCTTGGTGGTGTAGGAGCCTTGCGGGCGCTCCATCTGACGCTGGCGAATCGTCTGGAAAAGCTCGGCCAGCACGGCGGACCCCTCCTCGCTCCTCGCGTAAGTGGGTTCCGTGTCCAGCGGCGTGAAGAAGCACGAGCGCGCGCCGGTGTGGCAGGCCGGGCCGTCGGCGCGCACCTTGAATAGCAGCACATCGCCGTCGCAGTCGATCTGAGCCGATTCGACGTGAAGGAACGACCCGGACGTGGCGCCCTTGTGCCACAACTCCTGCCGGCTGCGGCTGTAGAAGTGCATCTGGCCGGTTTCCAACGTCCGGCGCAATGCCTCGGCGTTCATGTGGGCCACCATCAGCACCTCGCCCGTGGCCGCGTCCTGGCAAATCGCGGCAACGAGCCCCTGCGCGTCGAGCTTCACATCGGGCGGCTTAGCGGTCGTCATGGACTCCTCCAGACCACATTGCGAATCCAGCCCATGATACACAGCCGGCGGTCGTCACCGGCGGGCCAGGCCGGCATCAGCCATCCGCGCTCCACCGGTCGAGCGCCGCGCCGAGATCGAGCAGCGAGGACACTTGGAAGTCGGGCGGGATGAGGCGCTGATGCTCCGGCTCCGGCGTGCGCCCGGGCGTGTCCTGAGCCCGCGTGACGAGCGCGGCGCGCAAGCCCTGGCTCTTGGCCCCGTGGACGTCGTCGTAGGCCGAGTCGCCCACGAGCAGCACCTCGTCGGGCCGGGCCCCGGCCCGCGCACAGAACGCGGCGAAGATGCGGGGATCGGGTTTGTAGGCCCGTGCCGACTCCGAGGAGACGACGACGTCGAAGCGCCAGCCGCGCAGCGCGATGAGGTCGAGCAGGTAGCCGTGGTCGGCGTTGGAGAGCACACCCACCCGCCATCGGCGTTGGAGGTCCGACACGGCGGCCGCGTCGGGAAAAGCGGGGCGGTTGCCTTGGTCGCGGGTGCAGCGTCGTGCGGCGTCGCTCGGGTCGCCCGGTAGGCCAAGGGCGGCGAAGGTGTCGACGAATGCTTGGCGCCACGCCTGGTAGTAGGTGCGAAATGGAGGGCTCGACGCCGGGTCGGCCATGTTGGTGCGCGTCTTGCGGAAGTTGACCTCGTGCTGCCGCCATGCGGACCAGAGGCCGGCGGCCGTGACCGGAAGCCGCTGTACCCGCACGATCTCCTCGAACGTGACGCGCCAAAGGTCGACGCCATTGGCAACCAGCGTGCCGTACATATCCAAGGCGATGATCTTGATGGGCACGGGCTACGCCGGCCCCAGGCGAATGGGCAGCCCGCTACGGCGGAGGTATTGCTTCACGCCGACGATCGACGTTTCGCCATAGTGGAAGATGCTCGCGGCCAGCACCGCGTCCGCGTGGCCGTCCACGATCGCGTCCCGCATGTGCGCCGCGTTGCCCGCGCCGCCGCTCGCGATGACGGGGACGGTCACGGCCTCGGACACGGCGCGGTTCAAGCCGTTGTCGTAGCCGTCCTTGCGTCCGTCCTCGTCCATGCTCGTCAGCAGCACCTCGCCGGCCCCTTGCTCTTGCATGTAGCGCGCCCACTTCACCGCATCGATGCCCGTCGGCGTCCGCCCTCCGCGCACGTAAACCTCCCACCGGGAGCCCGCGTCGACCGCGAGCGGGCCACGGCCGGGGTGGTCAGCTGGCAGCGGGGCCGGCGGGGCGGTGGGTGCCCCGGGGCCGATGCGGCGAGCGTCGATGGCGATCACCATGCACTGATTGCCGAAGGCGTCGGCGGCCTCCTTGAAGACGCGTGGGTCCATGACGGCTGCCGTGTTCATCGAGACCTTGTCGGCGCCCGCTTGCAGCAGCCTACGCACGTCGCCTGCGTTGCGGACGCCGCCGCCCACGGTGAGCGGGATGAACACCTGCTCGGAGACGCGCTTGACGACCTCGATGATGGTGTCGCGTTCCTCGGCGCTCGCGGTGATGTCGAGGAACACCAGCTCGTCGGCCCCCTCGCGGTCGTAGTAGGACGCCAGCTCCACCGGGTCGCCGGCATCGCGCAGGTTGACGAACGACACGCCCTTGACCACGCGGCCGGCATTGACATCGAGACAGGGGATCACGCGCTTGGTGAGCATGCGTATAGGATAACGCAGGCGAAGGCCCGCGCGACGTCGATGGAGCGCTGCTGCGGATGACCGACTGAGGCGGGCTACCTCTTGACCGGCGCCAGCACGCGTTGGCCGGCCATGTAGGGCACGAGCACGTCGGGGACGCGAACGCTGCCGTCGGCCTGTTGGTAGGTTTCCAGAATGGCGATGATGACGCGCGGCAGCGCCAAGCCGGAGCCGTTGAGCGTGTGCACGAACTCCGGCTTCGCGCTCTGGGCGCGGCGGAAGCGGATATTGGCGCGTCGCGCTTGGAAATCGGTGCAGTTCGAGCACGACGACACTTCCAGCCACTCCTCCGACCCTGGCGACCACATCTCGATGTCGAAGCTCTTGGCCGACGGGAAGCTCATGTCACCGGCGCACAACTGCAAGACGTGGAAGGGGATCTCCAGCCCACGGCACACGTCGGACGCGTGCTCAACGAGCGCGGCCAACGCGGCATCGGACTCCTCGGGCGCCACGAACTGATACATCTCCACCTTGTCGAACTGGTGGACGCGCTTGATGCCGCGCACGTCGCGGCCGGCCGCCGTCTTCTCGCGCCGGAAGCATGGCGTGTGGGCCATGTATTTGATGGGCAGCAGGCTCGCGTCCAACAGCTCGTCGCGGTGCAAGTTCGTGAGGGGCACCTCAGCCGTCGGAATCAGCCAGAGGTCCTCCTCGGCGTCGTGGTAGAGGTTGTCGGCGAACTTCGGCAGGTTGCTGGCGCCGACCAACGTTTCCGACTTCACGAGGTAGGGCACCGCCTTCTCGACGTAGCCGTGCTTCGTGCGGTGGAGGTCGATCATCCACGTGACGAGCGCGCGCTGCAGCCGCGAGCCCGGCTCGCCGAGGACGTAGAAGCGCGCGCCGGCAACCTTCGCGCCGCGCTCCATGTCGGTGATGCCCAGGCTCTCCGACAGCTCCCAGTGGTGCTTCAGCGGGAAGTCGTGGCGGCGTTTGACGCCCTCCTCGCGCACGACCACGTTGGCGGAGGAGTCGGCGCCGTCGGGCACGTCGTCCCTCGGTATGTTGGGGACGGTGAGCAGCAGGCCGCGGAGCCGCTCGGCCACTTCACGCTGGAGAGCCTCGGCCTGCGCGATGCGCTCGCCGAGCTCGCGGACCTCTTCGCGCTGCATCGCGATGGCGGCGGCATCGGCATCCTTGCGCCTCATCAGCTCGCCGATCGCCTTGCTGGCGGAGTTACGCTTGGCCCGCATCTCATCCGCCTCGACGGTCGCGCGACGGACGGCCTCATCGAGCGCGGCCATCTCCTCGACGATGGACGGCGATTCATTGCGGCGCGCGAGCGCACGGCGGAGCAGGTCGGGGTTGCGGCGAATGATGTCGATGTCGAGCATGCTTACTCTAGCGTTCGTACCTGCGGGAAGAGTACCACGTCGCGAATGCTGGGCTGGCCCGTGAGCAGCATGACCAAGCGGTCGATGCCGATGCCAAGTCCGCCGGTCGGCGGCATGCCGTGCTCCAACGCGGTGATGAAATCGTCGTCGAGCCGGTCCAAGTCCTCGCCCTGGTACTGCTTGCGGAGGCGTTCCTGCTCCTCCAGCCGTTCGCGTTGGACCTTCGGGTCGTTCAGCTCGGTGAAGGAGTTCGCGATCTCCATGCCGGCGGCGAACGCCTCGAACCGCTCGGCGTAGCCGGGGTTGTCCGGGCTCTCCTTCGCGAGCGGCGACATTTCCACGGGATAGTTCACCAGGAACGTCGGCTGGATGAACTTCGGTTCGACGTAGGTGCCGACGAGCTTATCGACCAGCTTCCCGCGGCTTTCGCCATACGTCACCGGTATGTTGTCCTGGCGCATCCGGTCGGCGAGCGAGCGGGCATCCGGGTATTGGTTCAGGTCGATGCCCGTGTGTCGCAGCACCGCGTCGCGCAGGTCCACGCGCGGCCACGGCGCCTTCAGGTGAATCTCCCGCCCTTCGTGGGAGATCGTCGTGGTGCCCAGCGCCTCCAGCGCCACCCACGGCACCAGCTCCTCCACCATGCGCATCACGTCATTGTAATCGGCGTAGGCCTCGTAGCTCTCCAGCAACGTGAATTCCGGGTTGTGGTCCTGGTCGATGCCCTCGTTGCGGAACACGCGGCCGATCTCGTAAACCTTGTCCATGCCGCCGACGATCAGGCGCTTGAGATACAGTTCCGTGGCGATGCGAAGGAACAGCTGCCGGTCGAGCGCGTTGTGGTGGGTGACGAACGGTTGGGCCATGGCGCCGGCGGGCACGGGCACCAACACCGGAGTCTCGACTTCGAGGAAGCCGCGGCCATCGAAGAAGCGTCGTATGGCGCTCACGATGCGGCTTCGCCGGCGCATGACTTCGAGCACGTCGCGGTTCGATATGAGATCGAGGTAGCGCTGGCGGTAACGCTTCTCGGTGTCCTGCAGCCCATGAAATTTCTCGGGCGGCGGCAGCACGGCCTTGGCGAGGAGGCTGAGGGACCGCACCTCGACCGATATCTCGCCCATCTTCGTCCGGATCAGCGTGCCGGTGGCGCCGACGAAATCGCCAAGGTCCAGCTGCTCCAACAGACCGTAAGACTCGCCAAGCGCATCCTGGCGCATGAACAGCTGAATGCGCCCGTCGCCGTCCATCACGTCGGCGAACGACGCCTTGCCCATGCCGCGCATGCGGATGACACGCCCCGCCACGGCCACCGTCGCCGGCTCACCGGGCGGCGTGCGCTCGAACAGCGCGACCGCCTCGGTCGTCGTGTGGGTGCGGTGAAACCGCGGCGGATAGGGGTCGACGCCACGGTCGCGGAGTCGCGCGAGCTTGGCTTCGCGGCTCGCCCTCAGTTCATCACCACGTTGCGGCATGGGGGCTCCGGTGCGAAAGGGCGTTGGGTGGGCGCACGAGCAGGTTAGCGGACTTCCAGCACCTTGAGGCGCTGCACGCCCGAGGGCACCGTGAACTCGACCGTCTGCCCGACCTTCTTGCCGAGCAGCGCGCGGCCGATGGGCGATTCGTTGGAGATGCGCCCTTCCGCCGGCGCCGCCTCGGTGGTGCCGACGATGGTATATTTCCGCTTCTTGTTGTCGGCTGCCGATTGCACGGTGACGATGGAGCCAATCTCGATCACGCCGGACTTCGTGCCGCCCTTGGACTTGCTGTGATCGGGAATGATGACGGCGCTTTGAATCATGGCTTCCAAGTCGATGATACGCCCCTCGACGAACGATTGCTCATTCTTCGCCTCTTCGTACTCGGCATTGTCCACCGTGCCGCCGATCTCCTTGGCCTCTTGGATGCGGTCGGCGACCTCCTGGCGGCGGACCGAGCGGAGCTGATCGAGCTCCTCCTGGAGTTGCCGCAGGCCCTGGGGTGTGAGGTAGGTCTCTTCGGGAGCCACGTGACACCTCCCAAGAATGGCCGTCTTGGAGCCGGGAATCGGACACTTAAGAAAAAACTGAGACGCAGGCGACGCCTTTTGGATACGACATCGCCCGTTTGCTCAGCTCGCGACATTTTACCCGTGCGGCCCACCGAGTGTAAACGTGAGCCTTTCGACCATGCAGAATATGAAACGAAGCCTAAAATCAAATTTACATGCAAATCTAATCCATTGACCAAGATAATGGTCCCCCGTACCATGCCGTGCGTGATGCACTTCGTAACGGCGTGCGGCGTCCCGCGGGGCGCGGCATGCGCGTAACCGGAGGATCAGCCAGGGGCGTTCCGTTGCAGTCGCCCAAGGCTCCCGGCGTCCGCCCCACGATGGATCGCGTCCGCAGCGCCCTGTTCAGCATCCTGGCGCCGTCTGGGCTGGAGGATGCCGAGGTGGCGGACTTGTTCGCCGGCACGGGTTCGCTGGGCATCGAGGCGTTGAGCAGAGGCGCCGCCCACTCGGACTTCGTGGAGGCGAACGCCAGGCAGGTGGCGGTGATCCGCGCCAACCTGGCGGCTGCGAAGGTGGCGGACCGGGCCCGGGTGCTGCACATGAAGGTGGAGCGGGCGCTGGGCCAGCTCGACCGGCGGTATGACTTGGTGCTGATGGACCCGCCGTACGCGCAGCCATTCCCTGCGCAAGTGGTGGAGCAGTTGGCGAGCGCGGGGCTATTGACGTCCGACGCCATCGTGATCGTGGGCCACGCCACCAGGGTGGCCGTGCCCGGCCGCTGTGGCGGGTTGGTGTTGTGGCAGGACCGCCAGTACGGCGACTCCTCGCTCGCGTTCTATCGCCGTGACGCGGAGGCGGCATCGTGACCATCGCGGTGTACCCTGGCCGGTTCGATCCGGTCACGAATGGGCACTTGGACATCATCCGGCGCGCCGCCAAACTGTTCGAGCGCGTCGTCGTTGCCGTCTACGACGCGCCGGAACGACCCACGCTGTTCACCGCTGGCGAGCGCGTGGCCTTGATTCGCGAATCCATTCAGGATTTGAGCAACGTATCGATAACCAGCTTCCACGGACTCGTCGTCGATTTCGCCAGGAGGCAGAACGCGACGGCGATCGTGCGCGGCATCCGCAAGAACGCCGACTTCGAGTATGAGTTCGAGATGGCGCTCATGAACCGGAAGCTGGCGCCGGACATTGATGTGGTGTGCCTGATGACGGACCTGCAGTACCAGTACGTGCGGGCCAGCCTGTTACGAGAGGTCGCGCGGCTTGGCGGTGACGTCACCAGCCTGGCCCCTCCCAACGTGATCACGGCGTTGAGAGCTAAGCAGGGACAGCGGAAGAGTTAACACACGGAACCGAGGAGTTGAGCCATGGAGATCTTGGAGTTGGTCGACCGGTTGGAAGCGATGGCTACCCACGCCAAAAAGGTGCCCATCACTGGCCGCGCCATGATCGACGCGGAGAAGTTGCTGGAGCTGGTGGATCAGATGCGCCTGTCGATACCGCGCAACATCGGGGAGGCGCAGGAGGTGCTGGACCGCCGCGAGCAGATCTTGAACCAGACGATGATCGACGCCAAGCGCGTGAAGGCGGCGGCGGAGAACGAAGCCGGCAAGCGCGTGGACGACAACGAGCTGGTGAAGAACGCGAAGAAGCGCGCAGACGAGATCGTTCAGGAGGCGCACGTGAAAAGCGAGCGCCTGCTGCAAGCCGTGGAGATGGAAGCCCGCAACCGCAAGGCCAACGCCGACACCTATGCCCACGAGGTGTTGACGAAGCTGGAGGAAGAGGTCGCGAACATCCTCAGCACCGTCCGCACGGGCATCCGCGTGCTCTCGCCCAGCTCCGACGGCTCGGAGCGCTTCGTCAAGTCGTCCTAGGCGGCAATCGCTGCCCAGCGGAACAACCAACGGGCAGGGGACGGGCCGCTCGCCCGCGCGCAACATGCGGGGCGGGCGGCCCGTCGGCATTCCGGGGCGGCGCTGGCGGCATAGCCGTGCGCTATACTCGGCGGATAACACCCCGGCCCACCGAGCGCGCAGGCTCCAGGGGCCGTCGCTGGAGGCCCATATGCCGCCGACCAAGACGCTCGCGGAGTTCGTGATCGACACGAAGGCCGACGCGATTCCCGATTGGGTCTTGCACGAGTCGACGCGTACCCTCATCAACCTGCTCGCGATCTCGCTCTCCGCGTCCCGCCACCCCACCGCCGGCACGCTGGAGGCATGGGCCAGGGCCGAAGGCGGCAACCCGCGCGCCACGGTCATCGGCAGCGGCATGCGGACGAGCCTCGGCCACGCCTCGCTCATCAACGGCTACCTCGCCCACCTGCAGGACTACGACGACACGCACTTTCCCACCGTCCTGCACCCGACCGCGCCCACCTGGCCCGCCGTGCTCGCCGCCGCGGAGACGACCCGGGCTCGCGGCCGCGACGTGCTCGCCGCGTTCGCCCTTGGCGCCGAGGCCTGCTGCCGTGTCGCGCTGTCCACCCACCCCTGGCACTACGACGAGGGTTGGCACATCACCGGCACCGTCGGCGCGTTTGGCGCCGCGGCCGGCGCCGGGTGGCTGCTCGGCCTCGATTCGACTCAAATGGTGCACGCGTTCGGCCTCGCCGGTACGCAGGCGCTCGGCCTCCGCGAGGTGTTTGGCAGCACGGGGAAGCCGCTGCACCCGGGCAAGGCCGCCAGCAACGGATTGCAGGCGGCGCAGCTCGCCAAGGAGGGCATGACCTCGACCGATGAAATCCTGGCCGGGCGGCGCGGCTTCTGGGCCGTGCTGTGCGGCGGCAAGTCCAACGAGGAGGCGCTGCTGGCCGGGCTCGGCGAGCGGTGGGAACTGAAGAACAACGGCCTGAAGCCGTACGCGAACGGCATCGTCTCGCACCCCATTCAAGAGGCGGTCATCGCGTTGCGGAACCGGCACCACCTCCAGCCGGACCAAGTGCAGTCCATCGCTGCCCGCACCCACCCGCTGGTGCCGGAGCTGATGAACAGGCCGAACCCGCGCGTGGGGCTCGAAGGCAAGTTTTCGTTCCAACATTGCGCCGCGGCTGCCCTGGTCGACGGCGCCGGCCACGACGCGCAGTTCACCGACGCCAAGGTGCTCGACCCCGTCATTTCCGCCGTTCGAGCAAAGGTTTCGGCGACGCCGGACAAGTCGATCGAGGAGGAGGAGGTACACCTCTCGATCACGCTGACCGACGGCCGCGTCGTGTCCATGCACATCGAGCATGCCGCCGGCTCCCCCAAGAACCCGATGTCGGACGCGGCGCTGGAGGCGAAGTTCCGCGCGCTCGCGACCGAGGTGCTCGACGAGCAGCAGGCCGAGCGGCTGCTGGAAGCCGCGTGGCGACTGGACCAGGCCTCGAACATCCACGAGGTGATGACCCTGGCTTCACGCCAAACGGCCGCCAGCCCCGGCTGACGCCGGCTGCCGTTCCGTTTCGACGTGGCAAAGGGCTGAAGCGTGGCGAAACAGCAATCGGCCGCCGGACATGCGCGCGCGACGGGCACCTACGGTTGGTTGGCCGTGGGTGTCCTCAGCGTATCCGGCGCGTCCATCTTCATCCGCCTCGCCGACGCCCCATCGCTCGCGATCGCCGCGCTGCGAATGCTCATCGCCTCGGCGGTGGTGGCCGGCGGCGCGCTGCTGCTGGCGCGCGACGGGCTGCGCCGGCTCACCCGCGACGATGTCAAATGGCTGGCGGTTTCAGGGCTCTTCCTCGCGGCGCACTTCGCCGCCTGGATCACGTCGCTGGACTACACCTCGGTCGCGAGCAGCGTCCTGCTGGTGACAACGACGCCCATCTTCACGGCCGTCGGTTCCGTCGTCTTCTTGCGGGAGCGCGTCAGCGGCGCGATGGCCGTGGCAATCGCGCTCACCATGGCGGGCGGCTTCCTGCTGGCCCTGGACAACAGCGGGGGTGAGCGGCACCTGCTGGGCGACGCGCTGGCCCTGCTGGGTGCCGTGGCGGTGGCCGGCTACTGGATGGTGGGACGGAAAGTGCGCGGTCACATCGGCATCCTGCCATACGTCGCCGTCGTGTACCCGGTGGCGGCGCTGACGCTGCTGGCGGTCGCGATGATGTTCCAAACGCCGATCGCGGGCTTGCCCGCCTCCGCCTATGGCTGGATAGCCCTGGCGGCGCTGCTACCGCAGGTTGTCGGCCACAGCCTGCTCAACTGGTCGCTGGCGCACGTGCCGCCCATTGTCGTGACCATCGCCGTCCGGGGCGAGACGGTCGTCGCGACGTTGCTGGCTATCCCAATCCTGGGCGAGGTGCCGGGCTGGACGGTGGTGCCAGGCGGTGCGCTGCTGCTCGCCGGCGCCTTACTCGCCATAAGAGACGAGCGCGCGACCGGCTAGCCACCGGCTCTCTATAATGACGACAGCCGGGCCCGCGCAATGGCAATCATGCTCGCCGAACTCTCGGTCCGTAACTTCGCAGTGATTCAAGAGACCCGGCTGAGCCTGGGCCCTGGATTCAACGTGGTCACCGGCGAAACCGGCGCCGGCAAATCGCTGCTGGTCGACGCGCTCGTCGCCGTGCTGGGTGGCCGCGCCGACCGCGACCTCATCCGCTCCGACGCGAACGCGGCCTACGTCGAGGCGGTCTTCCACCTGCCTATCGACGGAGGCGACTGGCCGGAGGCGCTGGCCGAGCATGGCGTGGAGATCGGCGCGGACGGCGTGCTCGTTCTCTCCCGCGATATCGCTCGCGAAGGCCGCACCACGAGCCGGGTGAACGGACGCGCCGTCCCCCTGCACGCGATCAAGGCCATCGGCTCCCGGCTCGTGGACATTCATGGGCAAAGCGCGCACCTTTCGCTGCTGGAGCCGTCCTTCCAACTCGCGCTGCTGGACGCCTCCGCCGGGCTGCAGCCGCAGCGGGCCGAAGTGGCCGCCGTCGTCGCCGAGGCGCGGCGCATCGAGCAGGCCATCGCGTCCATCGCGACCAACGACCGCCTTGCGGAGCAACGTCGCGACCTGCTAGCCAACCAGATCAACGAAATCAACTCCGCGAAGTTGACTCTCGGCGAGGAGGACGAGCTGCTCCGAGCCCGCGATGTGCTGGCGAACGCCCGGGCGATTCAGGAAGCGTGCGCCGGCGCCTACCGCGTGCTCTACGAGGGCGGGCGCAACGCGAGCGACCTGATCGCCAACGCGCTGCGAACGCTGCGGCACGCGCCGGACCCGACGGGCGCCCTGGCGCCGCGGATCGCCGTGCTTGAAGCCGCGCTCATCCAGGTGCAAGACGCCGCCCGGGAGATACGCTCGTTCGGTGAGTCGATCGAGCAAGACCCGCGAGGGTTGGACGAGATCGAGGACCGCTTGCAGTTCCTCAAGCGGCTGAAGCGCAAGTATGGCGACTCGGTTCCGGCGATGCTCGCCTTCGCCGCGAACGCCCAGCGTGAGCTGGAATCGCTGGATACCTCGGCCGAGCGGCGATCCGAACTGGAACGGCAGCTCCAGCGAGCGGTGGACGAGGCGGGGCGCTTGGCATGGTCGCTCGCGGAGGCGCGAGGGAAGGCCGCCGCGGCGCTCGAATCGGCGGTGGCGAGCGAGCTTGCCGATGTCGGCCTCGGCCGCGTCCGGTTCGCCGTCTCGCTCGCGAGACGGCCATCGGCTCAGGGGATACCGGGTGCCGACGGGCAGCGTTACGCGTTCACCGCGAGCGGCATCGACCAGGTCGAATTCCTCGTTGCCACCAACCCCGGCGAGGCGCTGAAACCGCTTGGCCGCGTCGCGTCCGGCGGCGAGACATCCCGCCTGATGCTGGCGATCAAAAGCGCGCTGCGGGCATCCAACGGCGTGCCGACGCTGGTGTTCGACGAAGTCGACAGCGGCATCGGTGGCCGCGCTGGGGAGGCGGTAGGCCGCAAGATGGCACGCCTCGGCCGGCACAGCCAGGTGCTTTGCGTGACCCACCTACCGCAGATCGCCGCCTTCGCCGACGGACATTTCCGGGTCGACAAGGCCGTGCTGGAAGAGCGGACGTTCGCCCAGGTGGAGATGCTTGGGGCGGAGGAGCGCGTGCGCGAGTTGGCGTTGATGCTGGCGGGGCACGACACGCCGGACTTGCGCGAAGCGGCGCGACAGATGCTGGAGCGGGCCCGCGCGCCCTCCGCCACGTCGGCATCCGGTCGGCGCGACGGCAAGCGTTAGAGCTGGCGGTACTGCGCGAAGGCGCGCCGCCGCCAGGCCATCGCCCCGATGAGGGGCGCCACCACCATCCAAAGCCCGATCGTCACGACCATCGCCTTGACGTACCCGATGGTCCCGACCCCCACGTCGGGGGGCGACAATGCCCCAAAAGAGCATGGTGAGCCAAGAGCTGAAAAAGAAGCTGATGCCGGCCGTGGGAATCGCGAGGATGGCGAGGCAACCCATGGACGGACCTCCTGCGCGACGGTTGGCTTGGCCGTCTAGGGATTGGGCGCCGGCGCCGCGGCTGTCGCGGAGCGGTCGCCCTCGATGGCCGTGTTCATCGCCGCGATGGCGACCTCGATCTGCTGGTCGTCAGGTGGGCGCGTGGTGAGCTTCTGCATGGCGAGGCTGGGCAGCGTGAGCAGCCGCACCAGCGCGTTGGCCTCATGCCGGGCATTGAAGCGGATGACCTCGTAGCTCACGCCCGCGATGAGTGGGATCAGCAAAATGCGCGACGCGATGCGGAGCGGCAGCGCCGGCGTGCCCAGCAGCGCGAAGACGACGATGGACACCAGCATCACCGTGAGGAGGAACGCGGTGCCGCAGCGCGGGTGGGCGGCGGGGAACTTCCGCACGTTGGCCGTGTCCAGCGGCAGGCGGTGCTCGTGCGCGTGCACGGCCATGTGCTCGGCGGCATGATAGGCGAACACGCGGCGGATGCTGGGCATCATGCCGATGAGCGAGATGTAGGCGATGAAGATGAGCAGCCGCAACACGCCCTCGGTGAAGTTGCTGGCGACGGAGTTGCTGACGAACCGGTCGACCAGGGAATGGGTGATGACCAGCGGCAGCACGAAGAACAAGCCGATGCCAAGGCCGAGCGATAGGGCGATCGTCAGCGCGAGGCTCCACGCCGGTATCGGCTTGTCGTTCTCCTTGCCTTCCTCGCCGGCCGCGATCTGCGCCGAGAAGGTCAGGGCCTTCATGCCGACGACGAGCGTTTCGATGAGGACGAGCGTGCCCCGGAGCAGCGGTATCTTCCGCCAGCTGCCGGCGCCCCACACCGGCACATGGTTCAGCTCGGTGCAAATCGTGCCGTCGGGACGGCGCGCGGCCACGCTGTAGACGTGGCGCCCGCGGATCATCACGCCCTCGATGACCGCCTGTCCGCCATAAGTAAACTGTTGTTGCTGGGCCATGTCGTAACCTCTAGCCGCGCGGCGACCCCGCCGATTACAGGACCGCCCCGAGCGGTGTCGGGGCGGTCGAACGAACTGCATTCTGGTCCAGGGCTCGTCTCACTTCAGGTTGAAGCGGCGCTTCAGGCGCTCGACGCGGCCCTCGGTGTCCACGATGCGCGATTCGCCGGTGTAGTGCGGGTGGCAATTCGAGCAGATTTCCACCTTGATCAGCGGCTGCGTCGCGCCGGTGGTGAAGGTGTTGCCACAGATACAGACGACCTGCGCGTCCGGGTAGTACTTGGGATGGATCTCGGTCTTCATCGATTCCTCCTCGGCGACTTCGCCGCTGCTAAGCGGTGCCGACGGGCACGACGTTCGCCCGCTTCTTACCCTTAGATGCGTAATCAAAATCGACGGTGCCGTCGACGAGCGCGAACAGCGTGAAGTCCCTGCCGACGCCCACGTTGCGGCCCGGCGCGACCTTGGTGCCACGCTGGCGAATGATGATCGTGCCAGCGCGCACGTCTTGGCCGGCGAAGCGCTTCACGCCGAGGCGCTGGCCGTGACTGTCGCGGCCGTTGCTGCTGCTGCCGCCTGCTTTCTTTTGTGCCACGAGACTAACTCCTTGCGCGCGCCGTCGCCGAGTCGCCGCCCACGATCTCCTTGATCGCCAGCTCGGTGAGCTGTTGGCGATGGCCGCTCTTCACGCGATAGCGCACCTTGCGCTTGTACTTGAACACGACCACCTTGTCGCCCTTGCCCTGCTGGGCCACCTCGGCGACGACCCTGGCACCCGCGACGGTCGGCTGACCGACGGTCAGACCTCCATCGCCCGACACCGCGAGGACGTGGTCGAACTCGACGGTGGAGCCGGGCTCCGCCGTCAACTTCTCCACGGTGATGTGGTCCCCGGGTGATACCCGGTACTGCTTACCGCCCGTGTGGATGATTGCGTATTGCGTCATAATCGCTCGATTCTAGGTGACGAAGGCGCCGCTGGCAAGTAGCCGGCACTCAGCGCCGCGCAAACGAGAGGGCCCCGATGCCATCGAGGCCCTCGAATCCCCAAGAGGGAGTTTATCAGAACCTAGGCGCCCTCGTCCTGGTCTGGGTCGCCGGCTTCCTCGGTTTCGTCGAGCGGCTCATCGTCCTCATCCTCGGCGGCCTCCGGGCCATCGTCGTCGAGGCCCAACGCGAGCTGCGGCGCCGTCTTGTGGCCGTTGCGGCCGTTGACCGACGGCGCGGCCAGCGTGGGCATGTCTTGGAGCACGCTGGCGTCCCGTTCCTTGAAGGCGCTGGCCGAGATGACCTCGTCTCCCTCGGTCAGCTTGCTCATCACCTTCACGCCCTGCGTCTTGCGGCCCATGCTGCGGATCTCGTCCAGGCTGGTGCGGAACACCATCGCCTTCAACGAGCCGACCATGATTTCTTCCACGTCGGGCCCGGTCACGACCGCGGCCGCGATGGGGCCCGTCTTTTCGGTGATCTTGTACGCGGTGACGCCCTGCACCCCGCGGCCTGTTTGGCGGAAATCCTTCACGGGCGTCTGCTTGCCATAGCCACGCTTCGTGAGGATGAGCAGCTGGCTGTCCTCGGTGGCGACGTCCATCGAGACCACTTCGTCGTCACCCAGCAGGCGCACGGCGCGCACGCCGCCCGCGCCACGCCCTTGGCGCACCTTCACGCCCTTCTCGCCGTCGAGCGGGAAGTGGACGCCCTTGCCGTTGCGCGTGACCATGATGACGCTCATGTGCGCGTCGGCCAGGCGGGCCGTGAGCACCTCGTCGCCCTCCTCCAAGTCCATGGCGGCGAGGCCGTTCTTGCGGATGTTGGCGAACATCCGCAACTCCATGCGCTTGATCTCGCCCTTGCGCGTCGCCATGACGATGTATTTGTCGGCCTGCGGGTCGGCGATGTCCACGACGGCGGTCACGCGCTCGTCGCCGCTGATCTCCAAGTATTCCTTGAGGTGTTGCCCGCGCGACTGGCGGCTGTTGTCCTGTCGGATGGCGAAGACGCGCTCACGGTACACGCGGCCGCGGTCGGTGAAGAACAGCAGCCAATCGTGGGTGTCCGCGACGACCAATTGCGCGACGGCGTCGCCTTCGCGTGGTTCCTGGCCGCGCACGCCCTTTCCGCCCCGGCGCTGGAGGCGGTAGGCCTCGATGGGCAGGCGCTTGATGTAGCCGCGGTCGCTCAGCGTGATCACGACATCGGCATGGGCGATCAGCTCTTCGTTCGTATAGCCCTTTGCCTCTTCATCGGCGATCTCGGTGAGCCGGTCCTCGCCGAAGTTCTTGCGGAGGTCCGTCGTCTCGTCCTTGATGACCCTCAACACACGGACGGGGTTCGCGAGCAGCGATTCCAAGTCGGCGATACGGTCTTGCAGCTGTTGGTACTCCTGCTCGATCTTCTCGCGTTCGAGCGCCGCCAGGCGGCGGAGCTGCATGTCGAGGATGGCCTGCGCCTGAATCTCGCTCAGGCCGAACCGAGTCATCAGTCCGACGCGCGCCGAGTCGACATCGTCGGACTCACGGATCAGCTTGATGATCGCGTCGAGGTTGGCGAGCGCGATGCGGAGGCCTTCCAACACATGGGCGCGCTCGCGTGCCTTGCCCAGGTCATACTCGGCGCGCCGGCGCACCACGACCCGCCGGAACTCGACATAGTGGTGCAGCGCGGTCCGCAGGGTGAGCGTGCGCGGTTGACCATCGACGAGCGCGACCATGTTGACATGGAACGCATTCTGCATGGGGGTGTGCTGATACAGGTTGTTCAACACCTGCAACGGCGAAGCGCCGCGTTGCAGCTCCACCACCACGCGCAAGCCCTCGCGGTCGGACTCGTCGCGCACCTCGGAGATGCCGTCGATGCGCTTCTCCTTGGCGAGGTTCGCGATCTTCTCGACGAGCGCGGCCTTGTTCACCTGGTAGGGCAGCTCCGTCACGACGATGCGCTGGCGAGTTCCGCGCTCGGCCTCTTCCACGGCGGCGCGGGCCCGCACGGTGATGCGCCCGTGCCCTGTGTGATAGGCCTGATGTATGCCCTCGCGGCCCATGATGATGCCGGCGGTCGGGAAATCCGGCCCCTTCACGAACTTCATCAATTCGTCGACGGTCGCGTCCGGATGGTCGATCAGATGGATGATCGCGTCGCACACTTCCCGAAGGTTGTGGGGCGGTATGTTGGTGGCAAGGCCCACCGCGATGCCGGCCGCGCCGTTCACGAGCAGGTTGGGCAGGCGGGCGGGCAGCACCATCGGCTCACGCTGCGAGCCGTCGTAGTTGTCCGTGAAGTCGACCGTGTTGCGGTCGATGTCGACGAGCATCTGTTCCGCGATCGCGGCGAGGCGGGCTTCCGTGTACCGCATCGCCGCCGGCGGGTCGTCGTCCACCGAGCCGAAGTTGCCCTGGCCGTCGACGAGGGGATGGCGCATGGAGAAGTCCTGCGCCATGCGCACCAACGCGTCGTACACCGGCGCGTCGCCGTGGGGGTGGTATTTGCCCAGCACCTCGCCGACCACGCCGGCGCTCTTTTTGTACGATGCTCCGGGGCGCAGCCCCATGCCCTGCATCGCGAACAAGATGCGGCGCTGGACGGGCTTCAGGCCATCGCGCACGTCCGGCAAGGCACGGGCGACGATGACGCTCATGGCGTAGTCGAGATACGCCTCGCGCATCTCCTGCGCGATCTGGCGAGACTCGATCCTGCCTGGGTTGGCCAAGGTCATGGATGCTCCTTTCGACAACGGCCGTGGACGGACAGACGCATACCGGCGCGGAGGTTCCGCGAGAGACTGAGGGGTGCGCCGTGACACGCACGAATGGCACGGAAAATGCCGTTTCTCAGTATACCTTAAACGGCATCATGAAGCGAGCGATGGGCATCGCATAGAACAAGTGTCCTATGGATGGACGGCCGGGCCGCGGCTCCTAGGAGCGAGCCTTGTAGAGCGCGATCGGCAGCTTCGACCAGCGGAGGAACTCGACCAGCAGCAGGTCGCCCTCGCGGAACTGCTCGTAGACGGACCGCGCAATTGGAAACTTGCCCTTGCCGACGACCATGAAGGTGCGGTGCGGGGAGTAGATATTGAACGCCCACACCGGATACAGCTTCTGCAGCCGGCCTTGATAGAACCCGCGTGGGGTCAGCAGGTCGTTGACGCCGACCATCGCGCGCGCGCCGAAGAAGACGGCCACGGCGACGCCGATGTTGAACCACAAGGGGCCGTAGTAGTTGCCGGCGAGCACGAATAACGCCGCGATGATGATGCCCAGCGCCAGGTTCCGCCGGAGGATAGCCGTTCGGCCGTACCGCGATTCTCGCCACGCCTCGACGAATTGAAGGCCGCACTTGACGCAGCGGCCCTCCTGCGTGATCTGGGCGTGGTCGCATGCCTCGCGGTTCACCTTCACGTGCGCGCTCCCGATGTTTCGAATTCGTCCGCCCAAGCGTTCAAGCTGGTGAACAGCCGTTGGAAGCTCTTGGGCACCTCGGTCTCACGCTCCGGGTGACACTGCACGCCGATCACCCAAGCGTGCTTCGTGCTTTGCAGGCCTTCCACCACGCCGTCCTCCGGATGGTAGGCGGTGGACAGCAGTCCCGGCGCGCGGTTGCGCTCCTTCAATCCTTGGTGGTGCCACGAGTTCACCTTGTAGAACGCGCCGCCCCCAACGATAGCCGCGAGCTTGCTTGGCGGCGTCACGTAAATCGTGTGTGTCACTGGCTGCCCGTTCTTCTCGCCGCTGCCCGACCCATGGTCGGGCAAGTGCTGGATGAGCGTTCCGCCGAACGCCACGTTGAGCAACTGCATGCCGCGGCAGATCGCCAGCACCGGCATGTCATGAGCGAGCGCCTCGCGGAGCAGGGCCAACTCCATCTCATCGCGCTCCGGCCACGTCTCAACGTGGGCGGACGGGTCGATCCGCTCACCGTAATACTTGGGATGCACGTCGACGCCGCCGCACAGCAGCATGCCGCCGGCGCCACCCATCGCCAGCGCGACGCCCTTGAAGGTGCCAGGCGTGATCAAGCGAGCCGTGGCGCCTTGGCGCTCCACGGCGGCGACGTATGGCGCGCCTTCCTCGGCGTTGGAGGCCGTGACGACAACGGTGGGCATGGAGATGGTACCCCGCGAAAGGACGGTTATCGCCATTATACGAGGCGGCGCGGGCTCGACGGCCGGGGGGGGCCGATGTAGCTTCAACCGGACAGGGTGGGGCGGGCCGTAGGCGCGATGGCGGCGCTATTTATCTTCCTCGTCATCGGCGTCGTCCTCGTCATCGACTTCGCCTTCGATGGCCTCGTCGTCCTCGTCGACGTCGAGATCCTCCGAGAAGACATCCTCTTCCTCGGCGGCCCAGTCGCCCGCGGCGGCGGCCGTCACGGCATCCGCGTCATCGTCGTCGTCTTGTTGCCGGGGCGGCTCCGCCACGGGCTGCGCGATGCGCTCGCGCGTTGGGAACGACACGACGTTGCGCTGCGAGGGGTGCTGGAATGTCTCGCGCAGCAGCACGGTGATCTGCTCCGGCGTGTTCGACGAGACGGCGCCCTCGTAGCGGTTGCCGGCCTGCAGCAGCTTCGCCAGACGTGCGCCCAGCAGCGGCGGCAGCAGGCCCAGGTATTGCCCCGACGAGCCATCGTGGACGGCTAGCGTATCGCCCTGCTTGCGTAACTCGACCGACGTTCCCCCGGCGATGGTCGAGCGTTGCTCATGGGGGGCGGGTGCCAGCAACGGCACCTGCGTCGTCTTGCCGCTGTCCTCGATGAACAGTTGTGGCGTGATGCGCTGGGTCGAGGCCTGGCGGATGTTGCCGCCCAACGCGTCGATGCGCTCCAGGTTCTTCTTCGCGATGGTGTTGCCTGTCGCTATGCGGAGGGTGTAGCCGAACGCCTCCCGGGCCGCGGCGCAGTCGCCCGCTTCCAGCAGTGCCTTCCCCAGACGGTTCGACGCGTCGATGTCGCTCGGGTCGAGTTCGAGCAACTCGCGGTTCACCGTCGCCGCCTCCTGCCAGCGGCTCTCCATCGCCAGGCCGATTGCCTCGCGCGATTTCTCACGTATCAGTTTTGTCCGTTCATCGAGTTGGGTCACCATGCAATCTGTCGTCACGCGTCCTTCGTTCGATTTTGGCGGTCAGCCCTTGCCGGGCAACTTGCCCTGGCGGACTAACTCGCGGTGTTCAACTCTCATGCATTTATCCATCACGACGTCGACCCCCGCGTCACGGGCCTTCGCCGCCGCCGCTTCGTTCACGATGCCGAGCTGCATCCACACCTCTCCCGCCCCGGTCGCGATCGCCTCCTCCACGACCGGCGGAACGTCCTCGGCCTTTCGGAAGATGTCCACCACGTCCACGCTCACCGGCACGGAGCGCAGGTCCGGATAAGGTTGCTCGCCCAGGACGGGGCCCGTGAGGTGGGGGTTCACCGGTATCACGCGGTAGCCTTGCGATTGCAGATACCGGGCCACGTCGTGGCTTGCTCGTTCCGGCCTGTCGGAGAGCCCGACGACGGCGATCACCCGTGCGTTTCGAAGTAGCCGCTCAATGCTCACCACGAGGCACCGCTTTCCGCATTCCATTCAACCATAACTAACTCGCGGGCCCCGGCCTGCCGACAGTGACGCCTTTCTCAAGGGAGACGAGGCTAGTTTTGAGCGTGGTGAAAAGTCAGTCAAGGGGTTTTTCGACGAATCCACGCGCACTTTGCGCTTGGCCGCGAGGTGTTCACGATGAGCCAGCGCGAGCGTGGATGAGCGCGGCGGCGCATGGGTCGCCACGGCGCGAGGTGCGCGGCCGCCGGACCGCGAGGACGATGCGCCGGCTAGCTCGCGGCGTCGAGCTCGAAGGCCTTGTGCAGCGCCCGCACGGCCGCCGGCACTTGCGCCTCGCCGACGATACAGGTGATGCGGATTTGCGACGTGGTGATCATCTCGATGTTGATCTTCGCGTCCGCCAGCGAGCGAAACATGGTCGAGGCATATCCCGGCGCGTTCTGCATGCCGGTGCCCACGATGCTCACCGTGCCGAGGCTGTCGTTGCTCACGACGTCCTTCGCTCCCATTTGTTGAGCGACCGGCCTCACCACGTCCAGCGCGCGGTGCAGGTCGACCTTGTCCACCGTGAAGGAGAGGTCCGTCAGCCGCTCGGCGCTGGCATTCTGCACGATGGTATCGACGCTCACACCGGCGGCCGCCAGCGGATCGAACAGCGACGCGGCGATGCCGGGCCGGTCCGGCACCGCGCGGACGGTAATACGCGCGACGCCCTTCTCGTAGGTCACGCCGCGCACCTTCTTGGTTATCTCCACCCCGTCACCTCCGGCGATGTCATGGATCAGCGTCCCGGGCGCATCCTTCACGCTGTGGGCCACCAACACGGGGATCTTGTACCAGGCGGCGAGCTCGATCGAGCGCGGGTGCATCTTGGCGCCGTAGCTTGCCAACTCCAGCATCTCCTCGTAGCCCAGCTCGGTGAGCTTGCGCGCCGTTGGCACGATGCGCGGGTCGGCGGTGTAGATGCCCTCGACATCGGTGTAAATCTCGCAGAGGCTGGCCCCCAAGGCGGCTGCCAGCGCCACGGCCGTCGTGTCGGAGCCGCCCCGGCCCAGCGTGGTGACGTCCATCTCCTCGTTCACGCCCTGGAAGCCGGCGACGATGACGACGCGCCCCTGGTCGAGCTCATACCGCACCCGGGCTGGGTCGAGCGCGACGATGGACGCCTTACCGTGCAGCCTGTCGGTGCGGATGCCGGCCTGCTCGCCGCTCATGCTCACGGCGCCGACGCCCATGTCGCGCAGGGCCATCGCGACCAGCGTGCAGGACACGATCTCGCCGGTCGACAGCAGCAAGTCCATCTCCCTCGGGTCCGGGTTGGCGGAAACGGAAGCCGCCAGCGCGATGAGCTCGTCCGTGGTGTCGCCCATCGCCGAGACCACCACGGCGACCTGATTGCCCGCCGCGTGCGCGCGCTGGATGCGTCGCGCCACATTGCGGATGCGCTCGGCGTTCGCCACCGAGCTGCCGCCGTATTTCTGCACGATCACGGCCATCTAGTCCTCCACGCCCAACGCAAGCACCTGCGCCCCCACGGCGGACGGCTCGAGTACGCGGAACGCGCCGGGAAACCGCAGTTTGTCGGCGGCGTCGGCCATCTCATAGCCGATGGTCATGGCGCGGTGCTCGCCCTTCGTCGTGAGTGCGATGACGGACGACCCCGCACCGGACAGAAACACGCCGCGCGCCCCGGCCTTCCGCGCCGCCGCGAACAGGTGCTTCATCTCGGGGTACACCGTCTGCCGCGCCGGCTGGTGGAGCATGTCTTGCGTGGCGATGCCGAGGTATTCGGGATGGTCCGTCGCGAACGCGGCGACGAGCAATGCCGCCCGCCCGATGTTGAACACGGCGTCGGCGCGCGACAGCTGCGGCGCCAGCACGGACCGCGCCTTCTTTGTCGCCAGCGGCATCTCCGGAATGAACACCACGCATTGCAGGTCGGTGGGCAGGGGGATCGGCGCGGCGAGCACCTTCTCGTGGTCGCGCACGGCCACGACGCATCCGCCCAGCAGCGCGGGCGCCACGTTGTCCGGGTGGCCTTCCAGATCGGTCGCGAGTTGGAGCAACCGTGGCGGAGACACGGGGAAGTCGAACAGCGCGTTCGCCGCGACCATCGCGCCCACAATGGCGGCGGACGAGCTGCCAAGGCCGCGCGACAGTGGAATGTCTTGCCACGTCTCGATGCGGACCTCCGCGCCCTCATGCCCCAACTCGGCGAAGATCAGCTGCGCCGCGCGGTACATGAGGTTCGACGAGTCCGTGCGGAGGTGTCCCGCGCCGTCGCCGTGGACGGTGATGGCCGTGGGGCCGCCCCAGCGCAGGCGTATGCGGTTCCACATGCCCAGGGCCATGCCCAAACAATCGAAGCCGGGCCCCAGGTTCGCACTCGTGGCCGGAACGCGGACGGTGACGGTTTGGTGAAGGGGCGTTTTGCTCATATCCTCCTGCCAAACTGGGAGTATATCGGACGCCGCCACCACCCACAACCGCGCCACGATACGGATTGTGCTTCTCGTCACATATGGCCGCACGCTCTATAATCGCCGCGCAACGTTCTTCGAAAGGCTGACCCGCTCACATGGGTGTTCTCTACATCGCCGGATCGCGCCCCGGAGCCGGCGCCACCGCCACCGCCATGGGCATAGCCGGCGCCCTTCGCGCGAGAGGCCACCGGGTGGTCGCGATCAAGCCGCTGTCGACGCGAGACGGCGATGCCGACGCCGCACTGCTCGCCGGCGCCGCGGCCGTCACTTCGCTCACGGTGGTTGCCGAAGGCGCGTCGCGCGAGCTGCTCGCCGCCGCCGAGACGCGGGTGCGGGCGGTCGCGAAGGATGCCGACGTCACCGTGGTCGAGGGCCTGCCGCTTACCGTCGAGGGCACGGCGGCCTTCGCCGAGCGGTTGCAGGCCACCGTGATCGGCGTCGTGCCCTACGCTCGTGCTCTGGGCCAAGCCGACGCGTCGGTTTGGCGCGCGGCGTTCGGCACGCGGCTCGCGGGCGTCGTCATCAATCGACGCACGCTGTACGGCCAGCATGACGCATCCGAGCGCCTGGCCTCGGAACTGACTGCTGCCGGCGTCCCCGCGCTCGGCATCGTGCCGGAGGACCGCCTGTTGCTCGCGCCCACCGTCGGTCAAATAGCGTCGCGCATCGGCGCCGCTTATTTCACGGCGCCCCAGGAGAGCGAACGCCTCGTGGAGCACTTCATGATAGGTGGGCTGTTCCTCGAATGGGGCGGCAACTACTTTGGCCGGTATCCGAACCAGGCCGTCATCGTGCGCGGCGGCCGCGCCGACTTGCAGATGTCGGCGCTCAACTTCCCGCTCGCTTGCCTCATCCTCACGGGAGTCAAGCAGCCTCCGCAATACGTCTCCTCGCGCGCGGAGGAGCAAGACGTGCCGCTGCTGGTGGTGGGCACGCCGACGCTCGAAACGGCGGCCGTGCTGCAGGACCTTCCACGGTCGGCGACGATACACCACCCGGCGAAGGCGGAGCGCGCATCGTTGCTCTTCGGCCAATACGGCAAGTGGGCCGGGCTTACCGCGGCAGCTTGGCTGCGCTGATGCCTTCGCCCGATATCCATGCCGAAAACTATTGAATGCCCCCATCCCTTTTTGATACTCTGAACCTCTGCGCGTTTTTTTAGCGCTAGTTCCTCGTAAAGGGGGGCTTTGTGAGTGAACGCACTCGGAAGGCACATCCTGCTTGAACTTCGGGACTCCAACCCGGAGAAGTTGAACGATCTGCCGTTCATCCGCTCGTCGCTGCTCAATGCCGCCAGCGAGACGGGCGCGACCATCATCGACCACATCTTCCATCAGTTCAGCCCGCAAGGCGTGACGGGTGTGATCGCGATCGCCGAATCGCACCTATCCATTCATACGTGGCCCGAGTACGGCTATGCCGCGGTGGACATCTTCACCTGCGGAGAGTCGTTCGACCCCATCGACGCCGCGCGGCTCATCATCCGTGACTTCGAATCGAGGGACCCGGAGATCACGAAGATCGAGCGCGGCACCTTGAACATCCCTGCGTCAATCAGGAACAGATAGGACTGGAAATGCTTTTCCCGCCCGACCACACGACGTGGTACCTCGAAGTCATCACGCCGGACTTGGTGCACGCCTCCGGCCTCAAGAAGATATTCCACCAGGGCCAGACGCCGTTTCAGCATGCCCAGGTGCTGGAAACCGGGTCATACGGCCGCATGCTCGTCCTCGACGGCAAGACGCAGTCGTCCGAGGCCGACGAATGGGTCTACCACGAGGGGTTGGTGCAGCCGGTGATGGTGGCCCACCCCAACCCCCGCACGGTGTTTATCGCCGGCGGCGGCGAGGGCGCGACAGCCCGCGAGGTGCTGCGCCACCGCACCGTGACCAAGTGCGTGATGGTCGACCTCGACAAAGAGGTCGTCGACCTGTGCAAGCAATACCTGCCGAACCACCACGCCGGCGCGTTCGACGACCCGCGCCTGACGCTGCTGCACGATGACGCGCTGAAGTACCTGGAGGACACGGACGAGCATTTCGATGTCATCATCATCGACATCCCCGACCCGCTGGAGGGTGGCCCGGCGTGGCTGCTCTATACCGTCGACTTCTATAAGCTGGTGCAACGGCGGCTCAACCCCGGTGGCCTCACGGTGCTGCAGTCCGGCCCTTGCGGCCCCGTGAACTACACCGACGTGTTCACCGCCATCCACAAGACGGTGGCGACCGCGTTCCACCACGTCCACCCGTACCGCGTCTACATGCCGGCATTCGTCAGCACCTGGGGGTTCCAGGCCGCCGGCATGGCGGATTCCCCGGACCTCGGCAAGATCAGCGCCGAGGAGATCGACCGTCGCATCGCCGAGCGCCTCGCGTCGCCGCTGCGCTACTACGACGGCATCGCGCACCACGGCCTGCTGGGCTTGCCCAAATACGTCCGCGATGGGATGAAGGCGGAGACGCGCGTGATCACGCGCGATAATCCCATTTTCTTCGTGTAGTTTCACCATAACGGCCAGCCAAGTTCATTGCCCGCCGTCTTCGCGGACGGCTATAGTCTCAGCCTGTGGCCGCGACACGCTCGCGGCCAACGCGCCCCCAGGAGACCGGGCACATGAACTGGGTCGACATCGTCATCATCGTCGTCATCGCCATCTCCGCCTTCTTCGGCTGGCGCAACGGCGTCATCCGGTGGGCGGTGACCCTCGTGGGGCTGCTCCTTGGCGTCATCGCCGCCAGCCGCCTATACACCGCCGCCGCCGACCTGATGACCTTCATCGAGAGCGAGTCGATTCAGAAGGCCGCCGGCTTCGCCGCCGTGTTCCTGCTCGTCTTCGTCGGCGCCTGGCTGGTTGGCCGCGCCGTGAAGACGGTGCTCAACGTGCTGATGCTCGGCTGGGTCGACCATGCGGCCGGGCTGGCGGTCGGCGTGCTCACGGGCGCGCTGGCGGCCACGGCCTTGGTCACGGCGTTCGGGCTCGTGCCGCTTTCCTCCATGGAGAAGGCCGTGCAGGCGTCGACGCTCGCCGGCCCGCTCGCCGAGCGGACGGGGTTCATCACCGCGCTCATGCCGAAGGAGTTCCAGCGCGTGAAGGACCTCCTGCAACAGGGCAAGGACCTGATCGACGATAAGGTCGGCGGGCTCACGTCAGGCTAAACCAAGGGCCGTCGCACGGGATTCGCGTTGCGCCGGCGATTCGCTTCGGCCTATGATGGTCGCGACGAAGCCACCGGTTGTTGGATAGCAACGTGAGCCTACCTGTCTTGGTACTCAACCAGAACTATGAGCCGCTGAGCATCTGCGGAGTCCGTCGGGCCGTGGTGTTGCTCATGCGCGACAAGGCACGGTTGCTGGAGAACGGCCGGGGCGAACTCCGCACCGCCGGCTCCGCGTTTCCGATCCCCACCGTCATCCGTCTCGTAAGCATGGTGCGACGGCCGGTGTTCAACCGGCGCATGTCGCGCCGCGAGGTGTTCCTCCGCGACGGCTACACCTGCCAGTATTGCGGGAGGCAAGGACGCGACCTCACGCTCGACCATGTGATGCCGCGCGTGCGAGGCGGCCCGCACACCTGGGAGAATGTCGTGGCGGCCTGCGTCACGTGCAATCATCGTAAGGCGGGCAGGACCCCGAAAGAGGCCGGGATGAGGCTGAGACGGGAACCGCAAGCGCCGCGATTGAACCCCTATGCCCATTTCATGCACCGGCAACTGCCCGACGAGTGGCGTCCTTACATCCCCTGGCTCGACAAGCTCGGCACCGCGCCCCACGTGATTTCACTCTCCGCCGCCTCCTCCAACAACGGCTCCACCATCGTCACCGCCGCCTCCGCCTAACGCGTCGTTGCCTGCCCGTGAACCGGCCGCCGTCGGGCGTCACGCGAAGAAGAAATCGCCGATGTAGCCATCGCGATCGGACAGCGGCGGCACGAAGTAGTACCCACCCGCGACCGCCGTGTAGAAACGTTCGATCGCGTCCTTCCCCACGTGCCGCCCATTCGTCGCCGGGCTCACCATCTGGTTCTTCACCGCCTCATACTGCGCCGGGTCGCGCACGAAGCACACGAACAGCAGCCCCGCCTCGCGCTCGTCGGCATAGGGAAAGCTGCGCCGCAGCATCTCGACCTCGGTGCCGTCCGCCATCGTGACGCTGCTCTTTTCCTTGTGACTGTCGAGCGGCGCGCCCTCGCCCCCGCCGATGTCGAGCGGCGCGCTGTCGGCCTTGCGCCGGCCGACGACCCGCTCCTGCTCGTCCACCGGCAATCGCTCCCACTCGGCCAAGTCTTCTCGGATCTTACGGAAGACGAGGGAAGCGCGTCGATGGCGCCGGGCCTACTCCGGGCGAACGTCGGCGCACGGGAGCTCGATAGTGCGCATCGCATCTTCCGGCGAGCGACGGTCGAGCAGCACCGACACGGTGCCCTTCAGCGGGTGGCCGACGATCACTTTACCGTGGCCTTCGGCCGTCGTCACGCGCGAGCCGATCTTGGGCAGCTGCTTGTTCATCTCGCGGTAGGTTTCGTGCTCATAGCACAGGCAGCACTTCAGCTTGCCGCACATGCCCGCGAGATGCTCGGCGCTGACGGGAAGCGATTGCTCCTTCGCCATGCGGACCGAGATCGCCTCGAACTTCGTGAGCCAGGTGGAACAGCACAATGTTTGGCCGCAACGCCCAATGCCGCCGACGTTCTTGGCTTCGTCGCGCGCGCCGATTTGCCGCAGCTCGATGCGCGCCTGCAGCGACGCGCCCAGCCTGCGGAGCAGCTCGCGGAAGTCCACGCGCTCGGGCGCCGTGAACTCCAGCAGCAGCTTGCGTCCGTCCAGGCTGTAGCGGGCGTAACTGAACTTCATGGGCAGGCCGAGCTGCTTCGCCTTGATCTTGGCGAGCACCAAGGCCTCCTTCTCGTGGAGGTCCAGCCCCTTCCGGTGCGCCAAATCCTCGTCGGTGGCAAGGCGCAGCACCGGCAGCAGCGGCAGCATCGAGTCGCGGTGCACCAGCAGCCGCGGCTCCAGAATCACGGGGCCCACGTCCAAGCCGTGCGCCGTTTCGACGACGACCGCCGCGCCGGCGGGGAACTCCTGGTCGCCGGATCGCAATACGTCGCCTCGTGCCTCGCCCGCTGCCGGACGCCGACGACTCGGGTCGCGGTCCGAGAAACGCCCTGTGCCAACATGAACACGCTCCCGCGTGAAAATAGGCCGTGGCCCGGCACCATCCCATACTACGCGGCACCCGTGAACTCGCCGTGCAAAAAGCCGCGACGCGGGTGTAGAAGCCGTGAACGTCAGGCGGAAGCCGCCGGTGCCACGGCGGGCGCCTCGAGGAGCATCACTTCGAGCGCGAGCCGAGTGTTGACATTGCGGTCGACGTCTTCGAGCACTTCGAGCACGCCATGGAGCCACCGGACGACCTGCGCCGGCGTGAAGGCGGCCGCCTGGCGAGCCAGCGTGTCGCGCCAGGTCAGGTGGGCGATCCCGTCGCCACGGTCTTGCTGCGTCAGCATGATGTCGCGCAGCCATCGCAGCCACAGGTAGAGCTCGTCGCGGCCGGCGGCGCGGTCGCGTTGGAACCGCCGCGCCAGTTCGTCGGCATAGGCGAACCGCGTCTCCAGGTCTCCCTCCACGATGTCGGCGATCTTCTCCAGCCGTTGCTGCATCGCCGCGAGCAATGCCGAGCCTTGCGACGCCTCGATCGCCCAGCCGATGCAGCCGCGCGACAGCCGCGCCAACGACTCCGCATGCTCGGCGTCGACGTGGTGCTCCTCGCGCAGCACCCGCGCGACCTCGGCCACGGGCAGCGGCTTCAGATCGACGAGCGCGCACCGCGAGCGGACGGTCGGCAGCACGTTTGGCGCGTCGGTCGACAGGAGCAAGAAGAGCACGTCGGGCGGCGGCTCCTCCAGCAGCTTGAGCAGCGCGTTCGCCGCGTCGGCGCTCATGCGGTCGGCATCCTGCACGATGAAGACGTGCCGCTTGCCCTCGTAGGGACGCAGGTGGGCGGCCCCGATGGCGTCGTGCACCGCGTCGATGCCAATCTGCGTCCTGGGGCCCTTGCCGTCCTCGCCTCCGGTGGGGTCGACGGCGATGACGCGCACGTCGGCATGCTGCCCGGAGGCCACGCGCCGGCACGGCTTGCACGTGCCGCACGGGGGGTCGACGCCCTCGCACTCGGCGGCGGCGGCCAGCTGCAAGGCGAGCGTCATCTTGCCGACATGCGCGGGCCCGGCCAGCAGATAGGCGTGGTGCAGGCGCCCCTCGCGAAGGCTGCGCTCGAAATACCGCACGGCGAGCGCGTGTCCGTGAACGCGGAACATGGGCTACAGCACGTCACCGATCATGAGGTCGGCGTAGCTTTCGCGCCGGCGGATGAGCCGCGCGTTGCCATCGGCCACGACCACGATCGGCGGGCGCCCGTTCAGGTTGTAATTGCTCGCCATCGACGGCGCGTAGGCGCCGGACGCGGGAATCGCGATCAGGTCGCCGGCTTGCACCGGCGCGAGCTTCGCGTCCCGTATCAGCACGTCTCCTGATTCGCAGTATTTACCCGCGATCGTCACCGTCGTCGAAGGCGCTTCGGCGGCGCGGTTCGCGACGGTCGCCACGTACTTCGAGCCGTAGATCGCCGGCCGGATGTTATCGCCCATGCCGCCGTCCACCGCGACGTAGGTGCGGATGCCGGGCACCTCCTTGGTGGCGCCCACGGTATACAGCGCGACGCCGGCCCGGCCCGCGATCGCGCGCCCCGGCTCGACGATCAGCTCCGGGTCGGGCAGATCGTAGTCGCTGAGCCCCTGCCGGAACGCGTCCACGATCACTTCGGCGTAGGCCTCGGGCGCTGGCGGGTGGTCCGCCTCGGTGTAGGCGATGGCGAACCCGCCGCCGGGGCTGAAGCGGCGCAGCTGCAACCCCTCCTCGCGCATCTTCGACGCGAACCGGAGCACGACGCCGATGGCCTCGGCATACGGCTCCAGCTCGAAGATGGGCGAACCGAGGTGGAAGTGCAGCCCTTGCAATTCCAGGTTCTTCGAGGCGATGGCCCGGCGCACGGCTTCCGCGGCTTGCCCCGTCTCGATGGGGAACCCGAACTTGCTGTCGAGGATGCCTGTCGTGGTGTGCGCGTGTGTGTGGGGGTCGACGCTCGGCGACACGCGTACTAGTATGTTCTGTTTGCGCTCCTCGCGCGCGGCGATGCCGTCCAGCAGGTCCAGCTCGTGGAAGCTATCGACGACGATATGGCCGATGCCCGCCGCCACCGCCTCGTGGAGCTCTTGCGGTGTCTTGTTGTTGCCGTGGAAGAACAGCTTGGCCGGCTCCACGCCGGCGGCACGCACCACCGCCACCTCGCCACCCGAAACGACGTCGAACCCCAGGCCGTAGCCCGCCAGCAGCCGCGCGAGGCCGACGTTGATGAACGCCTTGCTCGCATACACCACCTGCGTGCGCTGGTAGCGCGACCGGAACGCGTCGATGAACCCGCGCGCCATGAGCTTCAGTGTCGCCTCGTCGTAAATGTAAAGCGGCGTGCTAAACTGTTGAGCCAGCGCGACCGTGTCGCACCCGCCGATGACGAGGTGGCCCTTGGTGTTGATCGTCGCGGTGACCGGGTAGATCTTAGTCTGCGCTGGCGCCACGGTTGTCACGGCCGCACTCCCATTCGAAGGATAGCGGGCGAAGGATAGCACGGGGCGCCACGTCGCCGCCTACGCCAGGACATAGCCGTCATCCGTTGCCTTCGCGCGCCGCTCGCGCACCAGCTTGGCGAGCCCGCTTTGCACCTGCGCCTCCGCCAGCGGCACGCGCGCCGCCGACAGCTCGCCATAGATGCGCTCCCGCAGGCCCGGCACGCTCGCCGGCCCCGACGCCAGCGCCGCCAGCAGCTGCTCCTCGCGCTCCTGACGGTGGCGCATCAGCGTCCGAATCCGCGCTTCCGGGTCCCGCACGGCGGGGCCGTGGCCGGCATAGAGCGTCTTCGCTCCGATGGCGAGCAGCGCGTCGAGCGCCTCGGCATACTGCCCAAGGTCGCCCTCGTTGGGGCGCACGACGGTCGTGGATATGCCCATTACCGTGTCGGTGGTGAACAGCGCGCCACGCTCCGGAAGGTAGGCGGCCAGGCAGCCGGCCGTGTGTCCCGGCGTGAACAGCACATGGAGCGTGAGCCCGCCGAGGGGGATGCTGTCGCCCTCCTTCAACAGCAGGTCCACCTCGCCGCGCCCGGCGAACCGTTCCCTCTCGATGGCGTCCTTGTCGAGGGCGTGCGCCGCGATGGGCGATCCGGTGGCCGCGCGCATGCGGAGCGCGCCGCCGGCATGGTCGGCGTGCCGGTGCGTCACCAGCAATTGAGCGACAGGCGGCGCCCCCACCTGCCGCATGTAGGCCATGCGGGCCTGGTGGTCGCGCTCGTCGTCCCAGCCCGCGTCGATCAGCACCGAGACCCTCGTGCCGCAAACGAGGAATGCGTTCGGCGACGGAAACCCGGCGAACGGCTCGCGGCCAAAGGTGAGTTGATGGATGCCCGGTTCCAGTTCCATGGCCTGCCTTTTAGTGGGTTACGCGGATTGTAACTCCACCGGTCTATACTCCGATGCAAACACCCGGGAGGCGAGCCATGGCGCTGGTGTTCGATGGCCCATTCCAACTCTTCAAGGTCGCCGGCATGGGGCCTTACGACAACAACGGCTACGTCATCACCGACCCCAAGAGCCGCGAGGCTTACATCGTCGACGCGCCCGCCGAGTTCGAGCGGCTGCTCGCGGAGGCGCGCGACTTCCGCGTGAAGGGCGTGCTCGTCACGCACACGCATCCCGACCATATCGCCGGATACGCGGACCTCAAACGTCTCACCGACCTGCCGGTCGGCGTGCATCCCGCCGACGAGCCGCGGCTGCCAGGCAAGCCGGAATTCACGCTGGAGCACGACGACGACCTGCGCCTTGGCGCGTTGCGCGTGCGCGTGATCCACACGCCGGGCCACACTCCCGGAGGTGTCTGCCTCCATGTCGGCGATTGTCTCGTGTCCGGCGATACGCTGTTTCCTGGCGGGCCCGGCATGACGCGCGGCCCCGAGGCATTCCACCAGGTCGTCGACAGCATCACGACGCGCCTCTACACCCTGGCCGACGGCACGCGCGTGCTGCCGGGCCACGGCGGCGACACGACCATCGGCGAGAGCAAGCGGGAATACGCCGTCTTCGCGGCCAAGCGACGGTCCGAGGACGTATCCGGTCACGTGAACTGGTTGCGAACGTAGATCGAAGAGGCAAGGACATGGTGAAGGTCGCCGCGTTCCGCTCATGGAATTTCAACGCCCGGGACATCGACGCGACCGTGCGCTTCTACCAGGACGTGCTGGGGGCCGACGTGAGCATGGAGCATACGATCGGCGGCGCGCGCGTGGTCCGCATGCGCGTCGGTGGTGTCGGCCTCGGCGTGTTCGACGCCACAGATGGCCCGCGCCCTGGTGTGCCGCACCACACCTTCGCGGTCGAAGGGCCGGCCGATTCGCGCGAGCTCGTGGACGAGATCGAGGCCAAGGGCTTCAAGGTCGAAAGCGTGCGCGAGCACCGGGGCGGCGCCGGCTATTCCGTCTACGTGTCCGACCCCGCCGGCAACCGGGTCGAGCTATCCGTGGGCGAGGGGTAGGCGCTCGCCCGCCCGCTCCCCGGCGGCGCGAGGGACGCCGTCGCCTTCACCGTCTCGGCGCGCCCTGCTATCATCGCCGCACCATGCTAATTCGAGACATCATTGCCCAGCGGCTGGCCGAGGCGGTGGAAGAGGCGCAACGCCAAGCCATTCTGCCGTCGGCCGCGATGCCGGTCGTTCCGATCGAGCGCCCGGTGAACCCAGAGCATGGCGACTTCGCGTCCAGCCTGCCGCTGCGCCTCGCGCGCGTCGCACGCATGGCACCCCTGGAGATCGCGAACCGCCTTCAGCCGCTGGTGAAGACCGACGGCGTGATCGAGGCGGTGGAGGTCGCGCCCCCCGGTTTCCTCAACTTCCGGGTCACGTCGCGCTGGCTGCAGCAGCAGGCGGTGGACGCGGTGAAGGCGGGCGCGGCCTACGGCAACACGGACACTGGCAAGGGCAAGCGCGTGCAGGTCGAGTTCGTGAGCGTGAACCCCACCGGCCCCGTGCACGTGGGCCATGCCCGAGGCGCCGTGCTCGGCAGCGCGCTGGCGAATGCGCTGGCGGCCGCGGGGTTCGAGGTCACGCGCGAGTATTACATCAACGATGCGGGCACGCAGATGCGGCTCTTCGCCGAGTCGCTGTACGTCCGCTACGCGCAGGCCGCCGGAAGCGACGAACAGCTGCCCGAGGGGGGCTATCGCGGCGCCTATGTCACCGAGCTTGGGCAAGAGCTGGCGCGGCGGCATGGCGATCAGTTCCTGCGGATGGACCGCGCCGCCGCCGTCAGCGAGATGCTGCGTATCGGCCTCGACTACATGATCGCCAACATCCGCGATGACCTGGCGAGCGTTGGCGTGCGGTTTGACGTCTGGTTCAGCGAGCGATCGCTGTTCGACAGCAAACAGGTCGATGCGGCGATGCGGATGCTGCGCGACCGCGGCTACACCGCCGAGCGCGAAGGCGCGTTGTGGTTCACGTCGTCGCTGCTCGGCGAAGACAAGGACAACGTGCTGGTGCGCGGCACGGGCCAGCCGACCTACTTCGCCTCCGACATCGCCTACCACTACAACAAGTTCGCGGCGCGCCAGTTCGACCGCGTCATCGATATTTGGGGGGCCGACCACCAGGGCCACGTGCCCCGCATGAAGGCGGTGGTGGGCGCGCTCGGCATCGACCCCGACCGTCTCACCATCATCATCTCGCAGCTCGTGACGTTGAAGCGCGGCGGCGAGGTGGTGCGCGCCTCGAAGCGCACGGGCGAGCTGGTCACCCTGCGCGAGCTGGTGGACGAGGTGGGCGCCGACGCCTGCCGCTTCTTCTTCCTTGCCCGCTCGGCCGAGGCGCAGATGGAGTTCGACCTGGAGCTGGCGAAAAAGCAGTCGGCCGAGAACCCAGTCTACTATGTGCAATACGCGCACGCGCGCATCGCGGGCATTCTGCGGCAGGCGGCCGAGCGCGGCGTGACGTGGGCCGACGGCGACGTGTCGCTGCTGACGCACGAGGCGGAGTTGGCCCTGCTGCGCAAGATGGCGATGTTGCCCGAGATCGTCGACGGCATCGCGGTGACACTTGGCCCCCAGGCGCTGCCGCACTACGCGCTGGAGCTCGCCAACGCCTTCCACTGGTTCTATGACCACTGCCGCGTGCTGCCCAGCGACGACGGCAGCCTGCCGCTGGCGGTCACGAAGGCCCGCCTGCGGCTGTGCGAAGCCAGCAAGACCGTGCTCGCGCGCACGCTCGACCTCATGGGCATGAGCACGCCCGAGAAGATGTAGTCCCCGCCGCCCTCGCCTCGGCCAGCGCGGTCACGCGCCTCTGGCCCATCGCCCGCGTGTCCGTTAGGCTAACGCGCGTGACGACGCAAGCCCAACCCGACCGCCTGCGGGCCCTCCGGCGCATCCTGGCGCTGGAAGCCGACAACGGCTTCGCGAACAGGGCAGTGACGGGCGGGATCGACCGGTTCCTCCAAACGCTGGCCCGCGGCGCCGCCGACAACTTGGAGGTGCACCGCCTCGCCGCTGAGGGGCTGCTGTCGGCCGACTACGCCGCCCTGACGGCGGCTCAACGCGAGCGCTGGGTGGAACGGGTACGGCACGTTATCGGCGACCCACCCTCGCCAACGCCGGCCGCCAAGCCGCCCGCGCCCGCGAAAACGAGTGCCGCGCCCGGTGGCGTTCCAACGCCGCCTGCACCGCCACCGGCGCCGGAAGTCGGCGACCCGGTCACGTCGCTGCGCTCGGTCACGAACCCCACCGCCGAAAAGCTGGTGAAGCTCGGCATACGCACCGTCCGCGACCTGCTGTACCACTTCCCCAACCGGCACTTGGATTACAGCCAGCGGCGGACCGTGGCGGCGCTGGAGATCGACAGGGACCAGACCGTCGTCGTGACGCTGTGGGGCGCGCAAGAAACGCGCCTCGGCCGCGGCGGCCGCATCCGCGCGACGGAGGCCGACGTCGGCGACGAAACGGGCAACATGCGCGTGCTGTGGTGGGGCAATCCTTGGCTGGCGCAGCAGTTCAAGCGGGCGGCCGAACGGCCGGCCGGCGCGCCGGTGCGGTTGGCGCTCGCGGGCACGGTGACGGCGTTCCAGGGCAAGAAGCGCATGGAGTCGCCGGAGTGGGATATCCTCGACGACGTTGAGACCGCCCGGCTCGTGAACACCGGCCGCCTGCTGCCCGTGTACCCGCTGACCGAGGGCGTGCCGCAGCGCACCATGCGCCGCATCGTCCGCGATGCGCTCGACGGCGTGTTCGGCCCGGAGGGAAGGCGTCGCCCGGACCATTTGCCCGACCACATGTCGCCCGCCGACCGGCAACGGCTGTCGCTGCCGTCGTTGGGCGAGGCGGTGCTGCATCTCCACTATCCGCCGTCGCTCGATGCTTTCGAGCGCGCGCGGCAGCGGTTGGCGTTCGACGAGCTGCTCGTGCTGCAGCTGGCGATGGCGACGCGGCGACAGGTGGCGCAGACGGCCAGTGGCATACCGTTGCGCCCCAATCCGGAGGTCGTGCGAGCGTTCGTCGAGACGCTGCCCTTCAACCTCACGGAGGGCCAGCGCAAGGCCATGGCCGAGGCCAGCCGCGACATGGAGACGGCGGAGCGGCCCATGAGCCGGCTGCTCCAGGGCGATGTCGGCAGCGGCAAGACGGTGGTCGCGGTGGCATTGCTGCTGACCGCCGTGGCGGACGGCTACCAGGGCGCGCTGATGGCGCCAACCGAGGTGTTGGCCGAGCAACACTTCATCAACGTCGAGCGGTTGTTGAGCGGCCTCAGCCAGCCCGCTCACCACAGTCACTGGTTCTCCGTGTACGTCGACGGCCACCCGAAGCCGGTGAGCGTGGGCCTGCTCACGGGCAGCACGCCAGCAAAGGCGCGGCGCGAACTGCAGGCGCGCGCGGCCGATGGCACCCTCGACATCCTGATCGGCACGCACGCGCTCATTCAGGGCGACGTGGAGATACCGCGCCTGGCGTTGGCCGTGGTCGACGAGCAGCACCGTTTCGGCGTGCTGCAGCGGGCGGCCCTGCGGCAGCGTGGCGCGCTTGGCGTGGGCGAGCCGCACCTGCTGGTGATGTCGGCGACGCCGATTCCGCGGACGCTGGCCCTGACGCTCTATGGCGACCTGGACGTGTCGGTGATGCCGGAGTTGCCGGCGGGCCGCCAGGCGATCATGACGCGGATCGTGGAGCCGGGCCAGCGCGACCGCGCGGAGCGGTTCGTGGTCGAGCAGGTGTCGCAAGGCCGCCAGGCGTTCATCGTGTGCCCGCTGATCGAGGAGTCGGAGGCGGTGCAGGCGCGCGCCGCGACGGAAGAGTACGAGCGGTTGCGGACGACGTCGCTGCGGGATGTGCGGGTGGGCCTGCTGCACGGCCGCATGCCAATCGCCGAGAAGCAGTCGGTGATGGATGCGTTCCGCGCGCGCGCGATCGACGTGCTCGTGGCGACGCCGGTGATCGAGGTGGGCATCGACGTGCCGAACGCGACGGTCATGCTCATTGAGGGCGGCGACCGCTTCGGCCTGTCGCAGATGCACCAGCTGCGTGGGCGGGTGGGGCGCGGCGCGCACCAAAGCTACTGCTTCCTGCTGACCGACTCGGATTCATTCGAGGCGCGCGAGCGGCTCCAGGTGTTGGTGCGGAGCGCTAACGGCTTCGAGATCGCCGAGGCCGATCTGCGGCTGCGTGGCCCGGGCGACTTCTTCGGGACGCGGCAGTCGGGCCTGCCGACGCTGCGCGTGGCGAAGTTGTCCGACCGCGACATTCTGGAGCGGGCCCGCGAGGAGGCCAGGCAGATCGTCGCGCGCGACCCATCGCTGCGGCGGCAGCCGGCGCTTGCCGCGGCGGTCGAGCGCTACATTGAGACGGCCGCCGACGAAGTGAGCTAGGCTTCCGCGCGGCGGCGCCGCCGCGCCGATGCCATTTGCGACGCACGACACGCGGTCGCTATCATGATCGAGGCGCCGGAGGGATGGCAGAGCGGACGATTGCGACAGTCTTGAAAACTGTTGTAGCCGCAAGGCTACCGTGGGTTCGAATCCCACTCCCTCCGCCAACCGCTTAGGGTTCGAGCCGTCACCTTCCCCGCGAGTCGATGTGCAACAGATACAACCCGCCCGCTCGTCGCGTGTCTACTACGGATGGGTCATCGTCGGCGTCACCTTCGTCGGCGGGTTCTTCACCAGCGTCGGCAGCGTGTGGGCCATCGGCCAGTTCGCGCAGCCGATGGGAAGCGATCTCGGCTGGACGCGATCGCAGATATTCCTGGCCCTCACCATCCGCACCTTGCTCAGCGCCGTCGCCGGCCCGCTGCTCGAACCGTTCCTCGACCGCCGCAATGGCGCGCGCTATATCTCGCTGCTCAGCGCCGCCGCCATGGGCGTCTCCTTCCTGGGCATCCGCTGGGTCGACGCCGTGTGGCAGTTCTACCTGCTGTTCGGCGTGCTCGGCGCGCTCACGCAAGCCGGCTCGGGCTACGTGGTCGCCATCACGACGATCCCGAAGTGGTTCGTGCGTAACCGCAGCCGCGCGCTGGGCGTGGCGCTCATGGGCACGGGGTTCGGGGCCTATGGCGTGTTCCCCGTGCAGGCCGCCATCTCCGGCCTGGGCTGGCGCGATGCGTGGTTCGCCCTCGGCATCGTCACGCTGGCGCTGCTCGTCCCCGCGAGCCTATTGCTCCGCACGCGCCCCGAGGACATGGGCCTGCTGCCCGACAACGCGAGCGCGAGCGGCGATGGCTCCCCCGCCGCCAAGGCACGCCGCCGCCCCGACGAGCGCAGCCTCACGCGCGGGCAGGCCACGCGCACGTCAGCGTTTTGGCTCGTCATGGCGGTGTTCGCGTTCGTGGGCTTCGGGCTGCCCGGCTGGCAGGCGAACTGGACATCCTTCCTCACGGACCGTGGCTACACCGCCGGCGACGCATCGGTTGCCTACCTGATGTACGGCACGTTCTCCATGCTGGCGCGCGTCGCCTGGGGCTGGCTCGGCGACCGCTTCGCCGTGGGGCATCTCCTCGTCGCGTGCACCGTGCTCACGGGAGCTTGCGTGTTGGTCATGCTGCACATCTCCGGCATGCCCGCGTTGGTCGCGTACATGGCGGCGACCGGCTTCGGCGTCGGCGGTTGGGTGCTGTTGGGACCGCTGCTGGTGGCGGACTACTTTGGGCGCGCGAACCTGGGAGCGGTCGGCAGCCTGCTGCGGCCGGCCTCCACGGTGGCGACCGCCGCGGGCCCGGTCGCCATCGCGCTGGTTTATGATGCGTCGGGCGGGTACACGTGGGCATGGATGATGGTGGCGGCCGCCTGGTTCGCGGCCGCGGCAACCGTGCTGCTCGCGCGGCCGCCCCGCCCGAACGCCGGCGCCTGAGCCGCGTTCGCGGCCCTACCGAGGCTCGCATGCGACACGCCGGCTTCACGATCGAGACGTTCGACGCCGACGATGCCAGCGCGGTGGAGCAAGCCGCCGCCATCTTGCACGCGGAGATTGGGCCGCCCCGCCATGCGGGCTTCGGTTCCCTCGCCGGCGCGCGGGATGAGGTGCGAGACTGTCTTGCCGACGGCCGGCACGCGTTCCTCGCGCGCGCCGCCAACGGCGACATCCTGGGGTGGGCCGGCGCGCGGCCGGAATATGACGGCCACGTGTGGGAGTTGCACCCGCTCGTCGTGCGCCGGGACGCGCAGCGACGCGGCATCGGCACGGCATTGGTCGCCGCCGTCGAATCGCTGGCCCGCGACAAGGGTGGGCTCACGCTGCTGCTCGGCGCCGACGACGAAGACTTCCGCTCATCGCTCGGCGGCGTCGACCTTTATGATGCCCTGCCCGCGCGACTGGCAGCGGCCTCCACCGACCGCGACCACCCGATCGCGTTCTATACGCGCATCGGCTTCACCATCGTGGGCGTCATCCCCGACGCTAACGGGCGCAGGAAGCCGGACATCCTTCTCGCCAAACGGTTGCGGCCATGACCCACCATGCCGCCGCGTTCGACCCGTTCGTAACGCTCGTGAGTGGGGCAACGTGCCCGGCGGATCCGCCGCGGAGTTGCGGGAAGGGCGTCCTCGCTCGCCCACGCCGCGCGGGAGCCTGACCGTAAGCCATTACTTAAATTACAATGCCGCACATTGCATGCCAGGAGGCGCGCGATGCCTGACTCTATCGAAGTGTCCCAGATGATTCCCGCCACGCCGGACGAGATTTACGAGGCGTGGCTGGACGCCGACAAGCACGCGGAGATGACCGGCGGCGGCGCGACATGCGATGCCCGCGTCGGCGGCAAATTCACCGCATGGGACGACTACATCTCGGGCACCATCCTCGAGTTGGAGCCGGGCAAGCGCATCGTGCAAGCGTGGCGCACCACTGAGTTCCCCGCCCGGTCGAAAGATTCGCGCCTCGAAATCGTCCTCGAGGCGGTGAAGGGCGGCACCCGCGTCACGCTGCGGCATTCCAACATTCCCAAGGGCCAAGGCCCCAGCTACGAGCAGGGCTGGACCGACTACTATTTCGCGCCGATGCTCGAATACTTCGGCGCCGAGATCGACGTGGACTGAACTCCGCTCCGTCGCCTCCAACGGGTGCCGCGCTCGCTTGCGCGCCGGCACGCAGCCGGTTTGCATGCCGTCCCTCACGACGCCCCCACCGCCCAATGCGTAAATGGTAGGCGACGGGGAGTGCGTCCACGAAACAGGCGCTCCCGGTCGAGGGGGCACCTTGCTCGGCGCGTTGCGAAAGGCGGCCGCGCGGCGAACGGTGGAGTGCACCGACACCGGTGTCGCCGTCGTGCGCGTGTCCTTGTATTCCATCTGCGTCCTGCTGCTGTTGAGCCAGCGCGACGCGGTGCCCGCGTGGGACTCGTTCTACTGGCTCACCGTTGGACTCGGCCTCACCAGCATCACGCTGCTGTTCTGGGCGCGGTCGCGCGGCGCGAACGCGGCGCTGACCGTGAGCACCGGCCTCGACCTGCTGTTGCTCTTCACGGCCACGTTCGTCATCGCGTGGGGCACCGCCGGCGGCACGATGCCGGTGGGCTTCGGTGAGTTGGTGCTGGTGCTGGCCGTGCCGGTGTGCGTGCTGCACTTCGGCCCGCTCATGGGGCTCGCATCGTCGAGCGTGCTCGGCGCATGGCACTTTCTCACCCACGCGCAGATCGCCCGCCCGCAGGACAGCATGGGCATACCGCTCATCGGCGGGATGGCCGCGCTCGGCGTGGGCGCGCTCATCGCCCTCATGGTGACGGCCATGCGGCACGAGCATGCCCTCCGCGCCGAGGCGGAGTTCCAGGCCGGTTACGAGGGCTAACCGCCCGTTTCCCGCTCGGCCCGGGATGGCCGCGAGCGCCGCGCGATGAGAGCGGACGTCGGCAGCGCGACGGCGGCGAAGAACGCCAGCATCACGCCCAACGACTGCGTGAAGGCCGCGGCGATGCCCCCCGCCAAGAACAAGCCCAGCAGCGTCGCCGCGAGCGCCCCGCCGATCGAGTTCGATCCGTGCCCGGTCAGCACGAACACCGCCGGCGCGAGGCTCAACTTCTCCGCCGGGACCGACGAGAAGATGATGCGTTGGTTCGGCGGTATGAACATGCTGAACCCGGAGCCCACGACGAACAGCGAGACGACGATGCGCCACGGCGGCGGCTCCTCGCCGAGCGTCACGAGTAGGGCGCACCCGACGATCATCAGCACGATGGCCGCCAGCGCCGGCTTGCCCGGCCCCACGCGGTCCGCCAGGTAGCCGGAGATGGGGCCCATCACCGGTCTCCCAATGGTGAACGCCACCAGCACCAGGCCCGCGTGCGACCCGCTCCAGCCGAGCCCCTGCACGAAGTAAAACGGCAGCAGGGTGTTGAGCGTCGCCAGCAACAGGGCGCCCGCGACTTGCCTGCCGATGGTGAGCCCGAAGATGCCACCCTTGAACAGGCCCAGGTCGATGAGCGGGCGAGGGCTGCGTCGCTCGTTGAGGATGAACGCGGCGCCCGATACGATCGCCGCGCCGAGCAGCGCGAGACCGAGCGCCCGCGTGCCGGCGGCGGCGAAGCGCTGCGCGCCCAGCGTGAGCGCGGCGAGGAATCCGCCGATGAAGACGACGCCGAGGTAGTCGAACGTGCGGAGCGAGAAGCGTTCGTTCCCGGTGGTCGACGATTCCTTCGCCACGAGGAACACGACGAGCCACAGCAGCGCGTACATGAACGCGGTGATGAGCAGCAGGTAGCGCCAGCCGAAATTGTCGGCCACCACGCCCACGACGAGCGTTTGCGCGACTTGCCCGATGCCAATGCCGATGGACATGAGGCCGAGCACCTGGCCTCGACGCTCACGGGGCCACGCGACGACCGCGAGCGGCGGGAGGTTCGACACGGTGATCGCGTTGCCGATGCCGCCGATGGCCCGTATCGCCACCAGCATGGAGAACGACGGCGCCAGAAACAGGCCGAGCTGCGACAGCATGTCGATCGCCACGCCGAACAGCACGAGCCTGCGCCGTCCAAGCGTGTTGCCGAGGAACGCCATCGGCAACAGCATCGCCGCCGTCGTCAGCGTATAGGCGATATACATCCAGATAACGGTGGTGCGCGCGACCTCCAGGTCAGCCTGGATGAACGGCAGCAGCAGCAACATGCCGACGATGTGCATCGGCCCGGCGATATCGAAGAGCCACTGGGTCAGCAGGATCCGGGCGCGATAGGACAAGGGCGCGGCACCCCTATCTCACGGCGGATAGTCAAAAAGCCGTCAAACATCGTAGCACTCTCGGCTTTCACGGCCTGCCGCCGCCCGCGGCTTTACACCCATCCACAACAGCGATACCGTCACCGGCGCGGCGCTTGCGGCGGCCGGGGCCGCGGGCCGGCTGACCGACAATCTTTCGCCAGGGCGTGTGCAATGACGATGACGGCACCAGGCATCGAGCAGGCGCGGAATGTCGAACTGGTCGCCTACCATGACCTAAACGGCAGACCCGGGTTCAAGATGGCGATGCAGGTTGTCGACGGGCGGTGGTATCTGCACGTCGCGCACCTGTGGGACCCGGGTTGGGGTGTCGTGGACGTCACCGACCCACGGAGGCCCTCGGTGTCGCACTTCGAGCCGTGGCGCAAGAACACGTGGACGATTCAAGTGCAGGTGGCCGACGGCCTGATGGTGTGCGCGCTGGAGGCCATCGCCGCCGGGGCGCCCTTCGCCGAAACCGTCGCGTGGGGGTTCGAGCCATCGGGCCCTCCACATGAGGCCGGCATTTTGCTGTGGGACGTGCTGACTCCCACGGCTCCGAAACTGGTGAGCCATTTCAACACCGGCGGCTCCGGCACGCACCGCAACTTCTACGTGGGCGGCCGTTACGCCTACCTGGCGGCCGGCGTCGAGGGGTTCGCCGGGAACATTCTCGTCATCGCGGACCTAAGCGATCGCGCGCACCCGGTCGAGGTCGGCCGTTGGTGGTTTCCCGGCCAGTGGCTGGCGGGCGGCGAGGCCGGCACGCCGGGCGTCAGCCTGCACGGCCCGGCTTACGTCGACGACGGACTCGCGTATCTGCCCTATGGGAAGGCGGGCATGGTGATCGTGGACGTGTCCGACCCCACTCGGCCACGGTTCGTCAGCCGCGTCTCGTTCGGCGATCTCGGCGGCTTCATCGGGCTGCACACCGTGCTGCCGATACCGCGCCGCAAGCTCGCCGTCGTCAACTCCGAGGCGATTCTGGAGGATGGCCTCGACTTCGCCAACTACGCGGCGGTGGTCGACATCGCCGATGCCCGCAAACCGCGCATCATGTCGCTGTTCCCGACGCCGGCGCCGGAGCCGGGCATGCCTTACCGCAACTTCGTGGCGAAGGGCGGCAGGTTCGGCCCGCACAATCAGCACATGCCCCACCACCAGCCGCACCTGATGCCCGTCGACAACCTCGTGCACATGACCTACTTCAACGCCGGGTTGCGCGTCTACGACATCTCCGACCCTTACATGCCCACCGAGGTCGGCCATTTCGTGCCGGCGGACCCCACGGTGCGCCGAGGCCCGCTGCCCACGAAGCTGGTGACGCAATCCGAGGATGTGCTGGTCGACGCGCGCGGCTACATCTACGTGACGGACAAGAACCACGGCCTGCTCGTCCTGCGGTACGTGGGCCCGGGCGCTCCGAGCGCCTAGCGAGCCATCGCCCTGGTTCCGGCCGCGCCGTGCGTCGAGGCTCAATTTTCCGCTACATACGGCAGTCGGTGGGATGCTCTGCTATCATGCGCCAGCCCCGCGGCGCCGCCGCCGGGTCCATCCCCGATAGGAGTGAGACGGATGAAGCTTCACGAATACCAGGCCAAGAAACTCTTGGCTGGCTATGGCGTGCCGATCCCGCAGGGCTCCGTCGCGAGCACGCCGGCCGAGGCGACGAAGGCGGCCGAGCAGCTCGGCGGCCGTGCCGTGGTCAAGGCGCAGGTGCACGCGGGCGGTCGCGGTAAGGCCGGCGGCGTGAAAGTGGTGTCGAGCGGCGCCGAGGCCGCCGAGGTAGCCAAACGGCTCATCGGCAGCACGCTCGTCACTTTCCAGACCGGCCCGCAAGGCGCCCCCGTACATCAGGTGCTCGTCGAGCAGACCGTCGACGTCGCGCGCGAGCTCTACCTCAGCATGACGACCGATGGTGGGCGCCGGCGCCCCGTCATCATTGCCTCGCAGGCGGGCGGCATGGAGATCGAGGAGGTGGCGAAGACCCACCCCGATCAGATCATCACCGAACCCATCGATCCGGCCATCGGGCTGTACCCGTTCCAGGTGCGCCGGGTGGCCGAGGCGTTGAACGTGACGGGCGAGGCCGCGCGTCCGTTCGCGATGCTGCTCAATGCCTGCTACAACGCGTACATGGAAAAAGACTGCTCCATGATCGAGATCAACCCGCTCGTGATCACGAAGGACAACAAGGTGCTGGCGCTGGACGCCAAGGTCACGATCGACGATGACGCCCTCTACCGCCACAAGGCCGAGGCGGAGCTTCGCGACAAATCGCAGGAAGACCCGCTGGAAGTGCAGGCTTCGGAGCATGGCATCGCCTACGTGAAGCTCGACGGCGATGTCGGCTGCATGGTCAACGGCGCGGGCCTCGCGATGGCGACCATGGACATCGTGAAGTTCGCCGGCGCGCAGCCCGCCAACTTCCTCGACGTGGGCGGCGGCGCCAACGAGGAGAAGATCGCGAAGGCCATCGAGCTCATGCTCTCCGACAAGAGCGTCACGCAGGTGCTCGTGAACATCTTCGGCGGCATCCTGCGGTGCGACGTCGCCGCGCGCGGCCTCATCGCCGGCATCGAGGCGGCTGGGCGTCAGCCCCGCATGGTCGTCCGCATGCTGGGCACCAACGTCGACGAGGGCAAGCAGATCCTCGCCGGCTCCGGCCTCAAGATCTCGCTCGTCAACACGCTGCAAGAGGCCGCCACGGCCATCGCGGCGAAGTAGGGGGAATCGGATGAGCATTCTCGTCGACAAGAACACTCGCCTGCTGGTGCAGGGCATCACCGGCCGGGAGGGCAGCTTCCACGCCGAGCGGTGCATGCAATACGGCACCAACCTCGTCGCCGGCGTGACGCCGGGCAAGGGTGGCGAAAAAGTGTTCGACAAGGTGCCGGTGTTCAACTCGGTGTCCCGCGCGGTCAAGGAAACCGGCGCGAACGTATCGCTGATCTTCGTGCCGCCGCCCTTCGCCGCCGACGCGATGATCGAATCCGCCGACGCCGGCGTGCCCCTGGTCATCTGCATCACCGAGGGCGTGCCGGTGAAGGACTCGATGTACGTGATGCGCTACCTGGAAGGCAAGCAGACAAGGCTCATCGGCCCCAACTGCCCCGGCCTCATCACGCCCGGGGCGAAGGCCAAGGTCGGCATCATGCCGGGCAACATTCACATGCCGGGCAAGGTCGGCGTCGTCTCGCGCAGCGGCACGCTCACCTATGAAGCGGTGCAGCAGCTCACGACCCTTGGCATCGGCCAGTCGTCGTGCGTCGGCATCGGTGGCGACCCGGTGTCCGGCACCACCTTCGTGGACGTGCTGAAGCTGTTCAACGCCGACCCCGAGACCGAGGCCATCGTGCTCATCGGCGAGATCGGCGGGGTCAAGGAGCAGGAGGCCGCGGCCTACATCAAGGCGAACGTGAAGAAGCCCGTCGCCGCCCTCATCGTCGGCCAAACGGCGCCTCCGGGGCGGCGCATGGGTCACGCGGGCGCGGTCATCACCGGCACGGCGGCGCTGGCGAGCGAGAAGATGAAGGCCCTGGCGGAGGCCGGCTGCCACGTGATCCCGAGCCCGGCCGAAATCGGCTCGACCGTGCGCGCGATGCTGGCGAGCCGGAAGTAGCGCTGCTGGCCGGCGAAAAACGACGCCGACGTGGGAAGGGCCCCGAGCACGCTCGGGGCCCTTTCGTATCGCGTGCCGCGCATCCGGCTACCGCGCCCTCGCGACCTCTTGGTAGCGCGTGAACTCGACTTCGCCAATCAGGCTTGGATACAGCGCGTCCACGAACCGCTTCGTATTCGCCAACGCCGCGTGTCGCCGCTCCGCCGCTTCGTCAGCGAAGCGGAAGAAATGGACGAACGCGTTGGGATCGTCCACCGGCCGCACCGATGTGTATTCGAGCGTATCGGGCTCGCCGGCGCGGATGCCCGCCACGAACTCGCGTATCGCCCGCAGGCAGGCGTCGCGGGCGTCGGCGCGCACCCGGAACCGGGCGGTGACGTAAACGGACACGACTATCGCGGCGGCATGAGGCCGATCGTCTGGACCACGCCGATCATGTTGCCCCCTGGGTCCTTGAACAGCCCAATCTTGATGCCCATGCCGGGCACCTCGCCGGGCTTCATGACCTCCGTGCCGCCGGCCTTCACGATCTTGGCGGCGTAGGCGTCCGCGTCGTCGACGTTGGCGTAGATCCGCAGGCCGGGCCCCGTCGGGTCTTGCGGGGCGCCCGTCTGGAAAATGCCGCCGTCGATGCCGAAGTCGGCCCCTGCTTGCCGTCGATCACCCCGTAGTGCATCGGATTGTTGGCGTCGATCTTCCAGCCGAACACGGATGAATAGAACTGGCCCAGCTTTTTCGAATCCCTCGCCGAAATCTCGAAGTGGACAATGGGCTGTGGCATGAGTTCCTCCCTTGGAACGGGCCTTGGCGGCTCCGTTCATCGAATCTCCAAGCACATGGGGCGGCGGCCGTGTCAGGCGCACTCCATCAACGCCTTCAGCCGGGCCAGGTCCTTCCGGTTGGCGCGCCGCATCGCCATCGCCATGAACGGCCCGGCGATCCTCGCGAACCCGCTGGGGTTGCCCCGGTTTCGCAGCGTCATCCGCGTGCGGCCCGCGCCCACGGTCTCCCAGGCATAGGCCGTCTCCATTGGGAACGGGCCTTCTTGTGTGCGCATGACGAGCCGCGACGCGGGCGCGAACTCGATCACCTCGTAGGTATAGGCCAGGCGGCGGCCGAGGAAGCGCGCGACGAAATCGAGCCGCGATCCGACGCGCAGCGGCGGCGGTGTCTTCCATTCGGCCGAGACGATGTTCACATACCACGCCGGCGCGCTGGCCGGGTCCGCGGCGAAGGCGGCCATCTGCTCGCGCGGACGGTCGATCACGATGTCGGTCACCACGTCGACGGCCATGCGATTCCCTCCTCGCCCCAGGCAAGCCCTTGGCGGCGTCGCTCGCCGCTACATGCCGGGCCGGACGTGCGGGCCGGCGTCGCCCCCCGCGCCGGCGATGACGAGCCGTGCCAGGTAGTGCTTCCAACCCATGGCGTGCAGGCCGCGTTCGTGTTCGTCAGGCAGGCCGAAGTGGCGCAGGTGGACGCGCGTGCCTTGCCCCTCGCGGCGCAGGGTGATCTCCACCGTGGTCGACCCCGGGGGCACCTTGGGGCTGCCCTGCCAGCCGAAGGAGTAGACGATGCGCGGGAACGGCGTGACCTCGATGTAGCTGCCCGCCATGACGATGCCATCGCCAAGGTCGACCGTATACTCGCCGCCCGTGCGTGGGTCGAGACTCGCGGCGACGCCGTTCCACCGCACCATCTTGGAAGGGTCGGTGAAGAACGAAAACACGGTTTCGGGGCGCGCCGCGATCAACACGTCGCACCCGGCGATGTCATCGCTCGTCGGCGGGGTCATCGTCCCTTCCCCCGTTCGTTTCGTTCTTCGGCCTCGGCGGCCTCCGCGAGCGCACCCAGACCTTCCGACCAGAAGCACTGCAAGTAGCGGCGCAGCTCGTTGACCGCCTCGGGCCGGGCCTTGTAGAGCCGGCGCGTCCCTTCGCGGCGAACGGTCACGAGGGCGGCCTCCTCCAGCACCCGCAGGTGCTGGGAGATCGCGGGTCTCGTCACGTCGAAGTGCGACGCGATCGCCCCCGACGTCATCTCGTGGACGTGGATGAGCTTCAGGATCTCCCGGCGCCGTGGCTCGGCGATTGCCTTCAATGCTGCGTCCATGTTGTGCTTTGTAGCATAGGCTTCCGTAAGTGTCAACTATCATTCATGGAGAGCCGCCAATCTTTGTTAGACTCGTGGTCTTGACCGCCTTTCGGAGGATTACCCGTGCCGGACCAGTTGAATGGGCGATTGGATTTCTGGAACATCGGCTACCCCCTCGGGGCGCTGGTCTACCTGACGGGGATCATCTCCCTCGCCGCGATCATGTGGGGCATCTGGAACCGCTCGCGCTACTGGCGCTTGGGCCAGCCGGATGCAATGGCCCCGCATTGGTCGGCGCGGTTGCGCGCCGCGCTGGGCCTGCTGTTCGTCGAGGGGCTCGGCCACCGCCGGTTCCTCCGCCGCGAGCCGTTGCCCGGCCTCATGCACGCCCTCATCTTCTGGGGCATCCTGGTCCTCTTCATCGCCACCACGGTTTCCGCCATCGAGTTCAACCTGGAGCGCTATTTCGGCTTCCGGCTCGTCATCATGTACTGGCGCCTCCAGCTCGGCCTCCTATGGGACTTGGGCGGCCTGGCGCTCCTCGCCGGCCTGGGCATCGCCATCCACCGGCGGTACGTCCAGCGCCCGCCACGGCTCAACACGTTCCTGGAAAACGGCGTGCTGCTGGCGTTGCTGCTGGCTCAGGCCGTGACGGGCTTCGCCGTCGAGGGGCTGCGCATGGCCGCGACGGAGTTGGAGCCGAGCAGCCCGCTCTACCACCCGGACTGGGCGTGGTGGTCGCCCTTGGGCTATGCGTTCGCGGTGCCCGCCCGCCTTGCCGGCATGAGCGTCCACGCGATGGAGGTGAGCCACTTTGGCATGTGGTGGCTGCACGCCGCGCTCATGTCGGCCACGTTCGTCTACGCCGCGGTGCGCTTCGGCCCGCTCATGCACATCTTCGTCAGCCCCATCAACGTGTTTTTGGATTCGGCCACCGCGAAGCCGAAGGGCGCCCTGCGGCCCATGGGCGACCTGGAGCGGCTGGAGCGTTTCGGGGTGAGCGAGCTGCGACAGTTCCGCAGAAAGCAGCTGTTGGAGTTCGACGCGTGCACAAACTGCGGCCGCTGCCAGGACCAGTGCCCCGCCTGGGCCAGCGGCAAGCCGTTGTCGCCGCGCGCGCTGATGCAGCAGGGCAGGGCCCACCTGCAACGGCAGGCGCCCGACCTGCTCAAGTCGGTGTCGACCAACGGCCTGACGCTGTTGAGCGGCGACATGAGCGAGGAGGCGCTGTGGTCGTGCACGACGTGCGGCGCCTGCATGCAGGCTTGCCCGGTGCATATTGAGCACATCGACACCATCGTCGATATGCGGCGTCACCTCGCGATGGAGCAGGCGTCGGTGCCCGACACGGCCGCGGCGGCGTTGCAGTCGCTGGAGCAGCGCGGGCACCCCTGGCGCGGCACGCAGGCCACCCGCACCGACTGGATCGCTGGCACGGGCGTGAAGACGATGGCGGAGGACCCGGAGCACGAGGTGCTGCTGTGGGTCGGCTGCACGTCGGTGCTGGACCAGCGCGGGCAGAAGGTGGCACGGGCAATGGCCTCAGTGCTGAACGCCGCTAAGGTGCGCTTCCGCGTGCTTGGCAGCGAGGAGACCTGCACCGGCGACCCCGCGCGCCGCATGGGGAACGAATACTTGTTTTCACTGCTGGCCCGGCAAAATATCGAGACGCTCAACGGCTACAACGTCCAGAAAGTGCTCACCCTCTGCCCCCACTGTTTCAACACGATGAAGAACGAATACCCACAACTCGGCGGGAAGTACGAGGTGCTGCACTACACGGAGTTCGTGGCCGACCTCGTGAAGCGGGGGCGCATTCGGCCCGTCGCGGCGCTCAACACCACGGTCGCCTACCATGACTCATGCTACCTGGGACGCCACAATGGGGTGTACGACCCTCCGCGTGAAATCGCCAACGCGATTCCGGGCGTGCAACTGGTGGAGATGGGCAGCCACCACCACGAGCGCGGGTTCTGCTGCGGCGCGGGCGGTGGGCGCATGTGGATGGAGGAGCAGGGCAAGCGGGTGAACCACATCCGCACGGAGCACTTTCTCGACACCAAGGCCGATGTGGTGGGCGTTTCGTGCCCCTATTGTTTGCAGATGATGGAGGAGGGCATTGGGGCGAAGGGCGCGAGCGAGCGGAAATCGGCCAAGGACTTGTTGGAGCTGCTCGACGAGAGCCTTGGGCCGGATGCCCGCTCGTGAGCCGGTCCTCGGCGATAGGAGGCAGGCGTGGGGAGCATGGAGCCGCGTGACGCGCGGCGGCGAGCGCAGGGCGGTTCGCTGATTCCAGCCACTGCCGTGGGGTTCGTCGCGATCGCGGTGCTGGACGTGATTCCGGTCCTGGGCCCCATCATCGGCGGCTTCGTGGCGGGCTACATGGCCGGGGATCCAGGCAAGGGCGCGCTGGCCGGATTCCTCTCCGGCATACTCGGCGCGGTGCTCGTCGCGGTGGCCGTGTCGCCGGGCGCCGCCATCGTCGGCGCCGTGGCCGACGCGCCGGTTCTCGGCACCATCGTCGGATTGGCCCTGGGCGTGCTCATCGTCGTGCTTGGGCTGTATAACGGCCTGCTGGGATTGGCCGGCGGGGCTTTCGGCGGAGCGATGAGCGCCAACCGCGCGGCCGGCACGCGCCAGTGACGACGACGGCGCGCTTGACGCGCTTACCGGCGCGGCCTAGCATGGCATCGAACCGTTCGTGAACGAGCGCACAAAGTGGCTGACTACCTTCGGCAATATGGCTTTGTCTTCATACTGAGCCTCGTGGCGGTCGCAGTGCCGGCCAGCGTGCTCGTCATCTCTTTCCTCGGCGGCTTCTTGCGGATGCGCCCCCGCAGGCCGAACCCGCTGAAGTACGACACCTACGAGTGCGGCATGGAGACGATTGGCGGGCGTTGGGACCGCTTCAACATCCGCTATTACCGCTACGCGTTGCTGTTCGTCCTGTTCGACGTGGAGGTCGTGCTGTTGTTCCCCTGGGCCGTCCGCGCGGGCGCGCTCGGCTGGGGCGCGCTGGCGGCCGTCGGCTTCTTCACGCTGGTGATGCTGGCCGGCTGGTTCTACGAGCTGAAGCGCGGCGGCATGGAATGGGACGAGCGGATCGCGACGCCCGGCGAGGCGATGGCGGGGACGGCCGGGGCCGCCTCTGGGCAGGCGCTGGAACGAGAAGTGGCTGGGGCCGCCTGAGCGGTTCTTTCTGGCGATTTCGGGAAGGAACGTCCGAGTGAAGGCGCTCCCACCGCTTTAGGTCACTCAGCCCGCCGGGTCAGCCGCTCGCGCAGCTCCCGTTTGAGCACCTTGCCGAGCGCATTGCGCGGCAGTTCGTCGACCAGCACGATCCCCTCGGGCCGCTTGAAGCGCGCGAGGTGTTGCTGGCAGCTTTCCAGCAGCGCCTCCTCCAGCCCGCTGGCGCCGGCCTTGGGCACCACGACGGCGACGACGCGCTCGCCCCACGTCTCGTCCGGCACGCCGACCACGGCGCACTCCTCCACGCCGGGGTGCGCGTGGATCACGTTCTCGACTTCCTCCGGCGACACCATCTCGCCGCCGCGCTTGATGAAGTCCTTGGCCCGGCCTTGCAGGTAGATATACCCGTCCTCGTCGATATAGCCGAGGTCGCCCGTGTAGAGCCAGCCGCCGCGCACCGCCCGCGCGGTTTCGGCCTCCTGGCCCCAGTAGCCGCGCATCAGCCTCGGCCCACGCGCCACGATCTCGCCGGTCACGCCGCCGGCCACGGGCTTACCGTCCTCGTCGACCACGCGCACCTCGATATCGGCCAGCGGCTTGCCGATGCTGCCAAGGTGCTTGCGACGCCTCGCCACCACCTCGGCCGGGCCTTCCAGCACGTGGTCCTCCGGCGGCACCATCGCGATGGTGGACCCGCTCTCCGTCTGCCCAAAGGCGTTGATGAACTGGACGCGCGGCAGCGCCCTGATGGCCCGCTCGATCAGGGACGGCGGCATGGATGCGCCCCCATAGGTCAGCACGCGTAGGCTGCTCAGGTCGCGGCCGGGAAACTCCGGATGGTCCAACACTTGCTTCAGCATCGTCGGCACCACCAGGGCGCGCTGGATGCGCTCCGCCTCGATCAGCGCCATCCACTCGCGCGCCTCGAACTGGCGCTGCATCACCAGGGTGCGGCCGCCGTAAATGGACGCGAGCGCCGATTGCAGGCCCGCGACGTGGTACATGGGCAGCGTCAACAGCGTGCGCTCCTCCACTTCGGGGTCGGCCGGCTCGACGCTCGATAGCATGTACGACGTGAAACTGTCGTGACTCAGCATCACGGCCTTCGGTTGGCCGGTCGTGCCGGCGGTGAACAGCAGCACGGCGGTCCGCGAGGGGTCGCCTTCGGGAAAGCGCAACTCGTCTTCGGCGCCCGCCGCCATCAGCGATGCGAACGGCAGCCAGCCGCGCGCCGGCTCGCCGAGCGTTACGTGGTGCTCGACAGCCGACTGGCCGCGGAGGCTGTCGGCGAGGCCGTGGTATCGCTCGCCGGCCACGAGCACGCGCGGCTTGGCATGGCGCAAGGGGAACGCGATCTCCTCTCCCCGGCCGCGGAAGTTCAGCGGCACGTACAGCGCGTCGAGGCGCGCGGCGGCGAAGTAGAGCTCGAGGTGCGCCGGGCCGTTGACGTCGATGACGGCGATGCGGTCGCCAGGGCCGACGCCGCGGTCGGCGAGTGCGTTGGCAAGCCGGTTCGCTCGCAACGCGAGCTCCGCGAACGATATGCGCTTGCCATCGAACACGATGGCCGCGCGATCGGGCACGATGGCGGCCGACAGGGTGAGCAGCTCGTGGGTGTGCATCTATCCTCTCGCCTGAGTGAGCAGTCCCGCCGCCAGCCGTGCCTCCAGATCGAGGGCTTGCGGCAGCGGCAGGTCGGCGCCCTCGTTGATGGCACGCTTCGCGAGTCGTGATGCCGCCTCAGGCATCGCCGCGAGCCGCGACAGCAGCCGGCGGCTGGCCGGCTCCAGGCCTGGTCGCCGCACGACCATGGTCGCGAGGCCGGCGCGCGCGGCCTCCGCGGCCGAGAGGGTGCGCCCTGACAATAGCCACTCAAGCGCGCGGCCGCGGCCCACCATGCGAGGCAGCGTCTGCGTGCCGCCCGCCGCCGGAATCATGCCCAGGTGGGCCTCCGGCATGCGGAACTGGGCATCGTCCGCGACCACGCGCAGGTCACAGAGACACGCCATCTCCACACCCGAGCCGATGCAATGGCCGTGGACGGCCGCGACGGTCGGCTTGGGCATCGCGAGCAACAGGCCCCACAGGTCGCGCTCCCAGCGGACCTCGCGAGCGATGGCCTGCGAAGGCGCCGAACCGAATTCCGCGAGGTCCGCGCCCGCGCAAAACCCACGCTCCCCCGCGCCGCGCAGCAACATGCCACGCACCTCCGGATCGTCGGCCACCGCGCCGAAGATCTGCCACAGGTCGTCGCGCATCCGCACGTCGAGCGCGTTGACGACGTGCGGCCGGTTCAGCGTCACGGTGGCGATGCCGTCTTCCACGGCGAAGTCGACCGTCTCGAACATCACCGGCCCTCGAAGCGCGGGGCGCGCCGCTGCGCGAAGCCCGCCAGCCCTTCGGCGCGGTCGGCCGTGGATTGCAGCAGCACGCTCAAATCCGCCTCCAGGCGCAGGCCCTGCGGCAAGGGCATTTCCGCGCCGCTCGACACCGCTTCCTTCGCATACGCCGCGGCGATGGGCGCCGCCCGCGCCATGCGCTCCGCGAATGCCAGCGCCTCGGCCGGCAGATCGGGGGGCTCGAACGCCGCCTCGACGAGTCCCAGGGCCAGGGCCTCGTCGACTCCAATAGTATCGGCCAGCAACAGCAACCGCAGCGCATGGGCGCGGCCCACGGCGCGCGTGAGCCGCTGCGTGCCGCCGTCCCAGGGCAGCATCCCCTGGGCGACGTGCCGGATGCCGAACCGAGCGCCGCGCGCCGCGATACGCACGTCGCACGCCAGCGCCAGCTCGAGGCCTTGGTCGAGGCAGTCGCCGTCAATGGCCGCGACGACCGGCTTTCGAATCGCGGCGACGAGGCTGGCGGGCCGGGGCAAGGGCCGCTCGGCGTCGAGCGGCACGATGCCGGTCGCGAACACGCCGGCCATGCCCGTGAGCACGGCGACTCGGATGTCGCCGTCATCCGCCACGCGCGCGCACGCGTCGGCAAGGCTGCGGATCGCGGACGGCGTCATGCGGTTGCCGCCGCCGGGGTCGGCGAGGACCACGATCGCGATGCCACCCCGCTGTTCGATTCGAATGGGTGCGTCCGTCACGGGATCTCCGGGGCGGCGGGGCCATCGCCGCCCATTCGCGATGTTCTACTCGGTGCCGGAGCATGTCAAGGAATGCCCCGTGGGGCGTCCGGCGCGGCGCGATTATCAATCGACGCTTGACACTGCCAAGGTCGTCTCGTAGCATGGCGTCAGGCTTTAGCAGTCCGATTCGGTGAGTGCTAAAGCCGTTTCTTATGTTTGGTAGCTATTTGTCCCGTGGCGCGTTCGCGGGGCAAGCACATTTGGAAGGAGGCAATCGTGGCTAGGAGCCTGCAACCCCTCGGAGACCGTGTGGTCGTACAGCCCGTGAAGCAGGAGGAGACGACCCGCAGCGGTCTCGTCCTGCCCGACACGGCCAAGGAGCGCCCGCAAGAGGGCAAGGTCGTCGCCGCCGGCCCCGGCCGGGTGACGGACGACGGCAAGCGCGTCGCGCTGGACGTGAAG